>WFSH01000103.1 GCA_015486145.1 Mesoaciditogaceae bacterium | reverse complement strand
GTCTACGGTGATCCCAAATGGAATGTGATGTGAAAGATCTTACATACTCCAAAGATGATGAATTTCTACTCGTGACAATATCTTATGATGGAGAGGCATACCCCGGACAATTTTTCATGGTTAAAACACCTGTCGGACCGTATGCGCCAAGGCCTTTCAGTGCTTATGATTTAAAAAAAGGGGAGTTGATCTTTCTCATAAAAACTGGAGGAGAACTTGAACGTTTTTTAAAAAATTCCCACAAGGTGTTGATTAACGGTCCTTTTGGTAATCCAATGCCAATTTTGAATCATCCTTTACTTTTGGCAGGTGGTGCTGGATACGCGCCTATACATTTTTATGCGAAAAGGTACGACTTTTCGGAAATGGTAGTTGGTGCTCGAAACGAAAGTTTCTTTGAATTGGTTGATGTTCCAAACAGGTCCGTGATCACACTTGAGCCCACCACCGTCCTTGACGTGGCAAAACTTTCACCTTTGAAAAATGTGATCGCATGTGGCCCAATGCCAATGATGAGAAAAACCGCAAAGATTTTTAAAGACAGAAATCTTTATTTGGTTATGGAAGAAAAGATGGGCTGTGGAAGGGGAATGTGTGAAGGATGTGCAATTATGACAAAGTCTGGAGTAAAGTTTGTTTGTAAAGACGGCCCAACTTTTTTGGCAAGTGAGGTGGATTTGGAATGGACATGAAAATCAAGATTAAGGGTGTGGAGTTCAGAAATCCGATCATTATCGCATCTGGGCCTGCTGGATTTGGGGAAGAATTTTTCAAATACGTTTTACCGTCTGAGATAGGAGGATTTACAACCAAAACCGTCACTCTTTCTCCCAAAGAGGGAAACGCACCACCTCGCATCGTCTATGTAAAAGATGGAATTTTGAATTCCATAGGCTTGCAAAATCCTGGAATAGAAGCTTTTGAATCGAAAGTGGTGCCAAATCTCCCAAACGGTACCACGAGAATCATTTCAATAGGCGGAGATAGTCCGAATGATTTCTCTGAATTAGCTCGACGGATTGAAAGTTTTTGTGATATGTTAGAAATCAATTTATCCTGCCCAAATGTGCATTCACATGATGTGATCGCTGCCGATGAAGAACTTTCAAAAGACATTGTTACCGCATGTCGAGAATCCACAAATAAACCGATAATAGTGAAGATATCACCAGATTTAGATGTTGTTGAACAATCGCGAGTTGTGGTGGAATCGGGGGCGGATATCGTTAACATAGCCAATTCGTTGCGGGGTGCAAAATTCAATGTGGAAACTGGTCAAGCGTTTTTGAAGAGAATAAGTGGAGGAGTTAGCGGACCAGCTTTTATGCCCATCATTTTGTGGAAAGTTTATCAAGTGAAAGAAGCATTTCCTTCTCTTCCGATCATAGGACTTGGTGGAGTAACTTGCTCCAGAGATGTGGTGGAATATGCGATCGCAGGTGCTTCACTCGTAGGTATAGGTACGGAAGCCATGATAAATCCTACGGGAATACCAAAAATAGTTAAAGGAATTGCCGAATTTTTAGAGCAAAAAAATGTGAATTTCAAGGATGTGGTGGGAATTTCCCATAAAGGAGGCTTTAAATGAATTTCATCGAGAAGGTTGAAAGAAGGAAAAAAGAGGTTGGAAACGCTTTAGTGGTGGGACTTGATACGAATGTTGAGCGTTTGCCGGAACGTTTCTCAAAAGATGCAGAAGGTGTGTATGAATTCAACAGATACATAATAGAATCAACGAAAGATGTTGCATGTGCTTACAAAATGAACTCGGCGTTTTACGAGATGCTTGGACCAAATGGAATGAAAGTCTTGTTGAAAACCCGGGAATTGATCGAAGAAGACATTCCAACCATATACGATGCTAAGCGTGGAGACATTTCTTCCACGGCAAAGGCTTACGCGAAAGCGGCTTTTGAATTTTACAGTTTTGACTCCATCACGATTTCCCCTTATATGGGTTCTGATGCCGTCGAACCGTTTTTGGAGTATGAAAACAAATACGCATTCCTTGTTTGCTTGTCTTCCAATCCAAGTGCTGTCGATTTCGAATATCACGGCACGCCACCGTTATATTTGGACGTTGCGGTTCTTGCATCAAATCACGCCGAGAAATGCGGACTCGTGGTGGGGGCCACAGTATCAAAGGCATTGGATGAAGTTCATGAAGTATCACCTAAAAGTCTCATACTCGTGCCCGGAATAGGGGCTCAAGGCGGAAAAACAGAAGATGTTGTGCGTTCCTCGGCACGTGAAAAGCTTTTAATCAACGTGTCTCGTGGAATCATTTTTTCGGAAAATCCAAGGGAAACCGCTCTGAATTACGCAAAAAGCTTAAGGATATAAATGGCACAAATTAATCTAACGCTTCTTTTAGCGCATGCCATGCGAGTGTGGCACATTTAACTCTCAGGGGATATTTGGATACTCCT
>WFSH01000102.1 GCA_015486145.1 Mesoaciditogaceae bacterium | reverse complement strand
AGATAATCCCTTTTTAAAACCCCTGGCCATGCCTGGTTTATGGCTTCAAAAACTCACCACGAAAGAGCCGGACTCTTCCCAACTGGAGGTTGGATTGGCCGCTTTGAAGGCATCTTTAAATCTTGAATATGAAAGTCATGATCAAACTGAAAGTGACAGGCAATAAACAAAGAGGGCTTTTAATAAGCCCTCTTTAATTTTGTAACAAATTCAAAATCAGGGGAAAATCCCACGAAGTTTTGTCGCCGTTGCCACTTTGTTTATGGCAACTATGTACAAGGCTGTTCTCATATCAGTGTTGAATTCTTCTCGAATCTTTACTCCATCTTTGAACGCATTTTTCATCGCTCTATCAAGTGCTTTTCTAACGTCATCGAGATCCCAGAAATAAGAGTAGAGGCCTTGAACCCATTCAAAATAAGAGACTGTTACTCCACCGGCATTGGTTAAAATGTCAGGTACAACTTTAATATTCTTTGAACGGAGAATTGCATCAGCTTCTGGACTTGTTGGTCCATTTGCGGCTTCTATTATCAGTTTTGCTTTTATGTTGTTGGCATTTCTTTCGGTGATAGCTCTTTCAAGAGCAGCCGGTATGAGAACATCAACGTCAAGTTCAAGAAGCTCTTCGTTGGTGATTTTTTGAGCGTTAAAGCCTTCCAAACTTTTGTGAGCAGTGACGTAATCAAAGGCTTCCTTTGCATTTATACCTTCAGGATTGTAATAGCCACCTGTAATGTCGCTGATCGCTACGATTTTTGCCCCATACTCTTGAGCAAGAATAAGGGCTGTGTAAGAACCAACATTCCCAAATCCTTGGATCGCAACTGTTTTCCCCTTAATTTCACTGCCGAGAAAATATTTACTTGCTTCATTAGATACGATACTAACACCACGACCCGTGGCTTCAGATCTCCCAAGAGAACCGCCCAATTCAAGTGGTTTCCCCGTAACGATACCCAACGTCGAATGGCCAACGTTCATTGAATATGTGTCGAGAAACCACGACATGATCTTTCCACTTGTGTTCACGTCTGGAGCTGGAATGTCTTCTTCGGGACCTATGATGATAGAAATGTCAGAAAAATACCTTCTCGATAGTCTTTCAAGCTCTGCCTCTGAAAGTTTAGCTGGATCGACTTTGACTCCACCCTTTGCTCCTCCGTAAGGAATCCCGGCTACCGCACATTTCCACGTCATTAAAAAGGAAAGTGTTTTTATCTCGTCTTCATTGACGTTTGGATGATACCTCACACCACCCTTTGCCGGGCCACGTGCAATGTTGTGCTGAAAACGATAGCCTGTAAAAACCTTTACTGAACCGTCATCCATCTTGACTGGAAAGTGGATCGTCAGCTCTCTCTTGTGCGTTGAAAGAACTTCACGCATTCCATCATCGAGTTTCATCAGGTCGGCAGCTTTGTTAAACTGTCTGAGCGCACCTTCGAAAAGTCCTTCTTTTTTCATTATTTTACCTCCTCGTTTAATGGTGAGACTTTCGATCAGATTTTAACGCTTTTTGAAAAAGATACTCATAAATATAAAATTAAATTTCTATAAGAATGCTTTGCATGTTTATCAATCAGAAATGTAAAGAACATTTGCGCTAAACAGGCTATATCACGTATTTCGCCATTTGTTCAAATATTAAAAAACGACATTCGATGAATCATATTTTGGAATCCATTTAACTCCGTTTCTTATTGGTTCTTTTTCAGCTTGAGACTTTGTTAAATATCATGCACGGTTTAAACATCTACATTAGGAATTAACGTTATTTCTTTTTTTGGTTAACTTTCGAGAAAAACTATCGCTGTAGAATTCGTTATGAGCATATGACTATATCTTTAGAAACAAAAGAAGAAGGTAGGTGAAGAATGAATGGAAAAAGTAGAAATTGGGAAAATGGAAAGGCTGAAACGCCATTTGGATAAGTTCCTTTTAGTTTACATAGGGATAGCAATGGTGGTAGGTTTGGCCATAGGTGCACCTTTGTTCAGGCAAATAGAAACGATAAAACCGTTTCTAAAAATTCTGAATCTTGTGATAATTGTTTTGATGATTTACCCAATGATGGTGGGACTCAATTTTGGAGAGTTGTGGAATATACCGAAAGTTTGGAAGCAATTCCTTTTCGCGTTGATCATAGGTCTTGTCTATGCCCCACTGTTTATGGCGTTGTTGATCAGAATTATACCTATGAATTCGTATCTTTCATTCGGATTGGTACTTGTTTTTTCGGTGCCTTGCACCTCAATGGCAATTGCGGCAACTGGTTTGGCAAAAGGCAACACCGAACTTGCCACCATACTTGTGGCCATTCAGTTCATACTCGCATTGGCAATTTCTCCCCTGTGGATATCGCTTTTCGGTTCAGCTTATCACGTTCCGTTTCCCATGTTCATAATAATAGAAACACTTGTGATCATAGTGTTAATACCCATGTTGGTAGGTTATGCCACCAAGTCGACCATAAAAAGAAGAGGCGGAGACGCCGCAATTTCAAAGGCAAGATCCTCTCTCCCATCTGTTTCTTTCCTTGCGCTGTTCACGATGATATTTTTAATATTCATGGAACAAGGTCACTTAATAGTGCTGCAGTGGCAATCGGTAATGGTTACTTTTGTTCCTCTTATACTTTATTATTCCATCACGATCTTGTTGTTAACCGCGTTGGATCTCATTTTTAAAGTTAAGTACAGAGATCACATGGCAATAGTCTTTGGGACGGTGGGAAAAAACGAAGGAACAGCCATGGCCATTGCACTTGCCGGCGGAATAGGTTTAGGAGCGGTACCCGCAGCTATAGCTCCTCTTATTCAAGTACCGCTACTTGCGACTTATCTCAAATTTCACTGGAAGGTGGCTGGATTGTTTTCGAAACGTTCTCCACATCTTGTCAACAAGTATGAATTACACGAAATTGAGATCGAGGAAGAAAAATAATAAGTTCTCTTCATTTTTGTGTGGATAGTATTTTTAAATACCGCTTTACAAGCGGTGAGTGTTATCTTTTTGAAGCCTTGTCAAAACTGATTCGTTCTTTTATTTGGAGTCTTTGACCACAGCGTCATCCTGAAAGTTGCGAAGAAACTATTCAGGACCTCCAAGCAACTAACAAGGTGAATCGAGATTCTGAATCAAGTTCAGAATGACACAAAAAACAGAGCACGCTGCATACTAACATCCTGTTAGATTCGCTTTCTCGGCACATCCTGTGCCTCCAGCTTCGTTATTTCACATCTTGTATGGCGTCTTCATATGTTTTGACGAAGGCTTCAAGGGTGTTTGTTCTTTTGCTTGATGACAAGGCTTTTTGAATGACTTTGATCAAACTCAAGGACAGAATAGAGAATTGTCATGTTTTACCCACACAAAAATGAAGAGAACCAGAAAAATTCGTACTTTTTCGAGATGAAATGAGAAAAACTTTTCCAAGTTTGGAAACAGGGTTTGGCGTTTGGAAAGCACTTTCTCACACAGATTCGTGGTACAATTCAATTAAGCACTCAAATATTTTCAAAGTGTGAAAGAGGTGGCAATTTTGAGTTTGCTTGAAAAATATTCCAAATTTTTGCCAGTTACGTCTTTTACTCCTCGCATCACTCTTGGTGAAGGTTTTACGCCCCTCATTAAAACGCAAAAGCTTGGCAAAATGTTGGGGGTTGATCTGTATCTCAAATATGAGGGAATGAATCCAACGGGTTCTTTCAAAGATAGAGGAATGGTTATGGCGATCGCCAAAGCTATTGAAGAGGGAGCTAATAGTGTCATCTGCGCGTCTACGGGTAACACTTCCGCTTCAGCAGCGGCGTACGCCGCAGCGTTCAATCTGAAAGCTATCGTCGTCATACCGGAAGGCAAAATTGCGTTGGGTAAACTTGCACAAGCCATGATATATGGTGCAAAGGTAATTCAGATAACCGGCAATTTTGATGACTGTTTAAAACTTGTTAAGAAGGTTAGTGATGAATACCCAGTTGTGCTTGTGAATTCTCTAAATCCCAACAGAATAGAGGGACAAAAAACGGCATCTTTTGAAATAGTGGATACTCTCGGAGACGCTCCAGACTATCATTTTCTTCCCGTCGGGAATGCTGGAAATATAACTGCTTATTGGTTGGGTTACACTCAATATCAAAAAGCGGGAAAGGCAAAAAAATTACCAAAGATGATGGGATTTCAAGCGGAGGGTGCTGCACCAATTGTACGTAATCATCCTGTGGAACATCCTGAAACTGTTGCCACCGCAATTCGTATAGGAAATCCGGCAAGTTGGAAGCGGGCCATCGCCGCTCGTGATGAGTCTGGAGGATTCATAGGCATGGTGAGCGATGAGGAAATATTGGAAGCACAACGTCTCATAGCCTCAGAAGAAGGAGTATTTTGTGAACCCGCATCAGCTGCATCTGTTGCAGGCATTATGAAAGTGGTAAAATCTAAAGGCTTCAAGGGAGGAGAGACGGTAGTTGCCACGCTTACCGGGAATGGCTTGAAAGATCCAGATGTTATTTTAAGAAATGCCTCAACGATTTCAACCATTCCAAATGATGTGAATACACTTGTGAAAGAGGTAGGACTTTGAAAAAAGTGTCCGTATCAGTTCCGGCAACAATTGCAAATCTTGGAAGTGGGTTCGACACTGTCGGACTTGCGGTAAGCCTTAGAAACGTCGTGACTCTTGAAGAAAGTGATCATTTCGAAGTGATCGAGAAGGGTATTTCTGCTACCGGAAAGGATCTGATCGCAGAAATCGTGGAAACTTTTCTAAAAGAAAATGGGTACAGCAAAGGCGTTCGTGTTGTGAAACATAGCGTAATACCATCTCGCAAGGGGTTAGGCTCAAGCGCTGCGGCTATAGTTTCCGCCTTGGGAGCGGTTATGGCTTTTACAGATTCTCTTGACAATCTTCAACTTGTTTTTGACAAGGCTGTTGAAATAGAAGGACATCCCGATAACGTTGCTCCTGCTGTGTATGGTGGTCTAAGAATTAGTGCGCACCTATCTGAAGGATACACCTCTCTTGGAATGAGCGTGCCGTTTGAATGTTTGACCATATTTGTTCCTCCATTCGAGACTTCTACTGACGAGGCACGCGGGGCGCTCCGTAAAGAGGTGTCGCTTTCTCAGGTTGTTTTTAACCTTCAAAGGCTTGGAATTTTGATAGCTGGTTTTGCAAATGGAAAGGTCCTCAAAGAGGGATTTGAAGATGAATTGCATCAAAAGTCGCGTCTTTCGTTTCACCCTCAGGCGATGAAATTTTTTGAATATTTGAGTTATCAACTCAACCTTCCCACATTTTTGTGTGGATCAGGACCATCAATAGGCGTGGTGGGTCGTCATGCTGACTTGCAAATACCACATAGTTGGAAGAAGTTGGAACTCGACGTTTCCAAAAAAGGTTTGGAAATTGAAGACTAAACTTGGAGGATGTCAAATTGTTGGTGAAAGAATTTTTGGATGAATTAGAAAAGATCGCGCCTCTTGCACTTCAAGAAGATTATGACAATTCCGGAATTCAAATAGAAGGCCCAAATGTAGATTTGACAGGTGTGCTTGTAAGCCTTGATCCCACTCCTCAGGCCTTGAAAATGGCAATAGCTAATAAATGTCAAATGGTCTTAACGCATCATCCCCTGCTTTTCAAAGGTGTAAAACGTTTGACGCCAAAAGAGCCGATAAGTGATATCATATATATGACGATCATGAACGGTATAACCCTTTACTCTGCACACACCAATTATGATTCCACAATTGGGGGACTAAATGATGTGTTGGCAAAAAAATTGGGGATGTTCAGCGTTGTGCCGCTCATACCAAGTGCACTGAAAGAAGGTGCAGGGATAGGACGTGTTGGCGAAATCGAACCTCCTGTGGATATACGTGAATTTGCCAATTTGGTGAAGAGAGTCTTTGAATGTAAAACGGTGAGGCTTGCACCTGTAGGGCCGCATGAAGTTCGTAAAGTGGCAATTTGTTCTGGCGCAGGGGCAGATTTCATTGAAACGGCAAAAAAAGCGAAAGCCGATGTTTATGTAACCGGAGACGTAAAGTATCACGAAGTGATAAAAGCCATCAACATTGGTCTTTCACTCGTTATCGTGGAACACGATGAAAGTGAGAAATTCTTCGAAAATGAAATGGTAAAATTTGTGGAATCTTTTGGAATTAAAGCGTTCAAATATCACGAGAGATTTTACATGTATCTATAGCCGTTTTTTCGAAGTCGTTTGAAAAAGGGGGAAAGTGTGGCAGATTCGTTTTTTTCTTACAAAAGAAAAGAAGAAAAAGCGGTCGAGAAAAATGTTGTGGATTTTAACTTTCTTATCGATGCCATAATTGACAGGATCATGGATAAGGTTTTTGAAAGATTGGCGAGCGAGAAGACAGATCTTTTAAAAAAAGATCCATGTGAATCTGACAAACGAACATTTAAAGAAATTCTTGAAGAAGAGGTATCTAAATTTGATTCGATAGAAGAAGTTCAATACCTCGGAGAGTATCTTGTGGAACTTTGGAAGAAAATTCATTTGAAATAGCCCGGAGGTGTGTGAATGTCTCGTTATAACCGTTTCTTATGGATATTGGTGGCAATTTTAGGGGCTGTGATGATTTACCAATTTCTCATGATGAATAGAAGCAAGCCTCCTTACAAACAAACATATTACTCATCGACGTATGTTTTCAGCAACAATTCATCAACTGTTACCATACACACGGTAGCCCGCTTTCTCTTTAGCAAACCTGAAGAATTGACGAAAGCCATGAACCGATTTAAGTCACTTAACAACAAAGAAAAACTGAAAGCATACAACAACATTTTTGCAAAACTGTCGAAGTCGTTAAAAAGACCGCTTAAAGCTCTGAGTTATCAATCCACCATGACAGCTGAAAGTGCAACGAAAGTTCAAATAGAGGAAAATGGTGTTGTGAGTGGTCTCATCAACTCAAGTGGTGATCGTGTGACCATTTCCATGGGAAAAGCCGAAATGAAATTGGATGAGAATTCTAAAGTTACATTTATCCTTCCCAAGGGAAGCAAACTCATCTCTGCTTTTCCAACTCCCACGAGTGTAAACGGAAACAAACTGATCTGGGATGGACCCATGAAGCTTGAATTTCCGGAGGTTGTATATAAAAAGTGAAAGAGTTTCTTTGGTTTGCTCTTGGAGTATTGATCGGGAGCTTACCGTTGATAGTGGTACTTGTTTTGATTTTAAAGAAACGCGAAAATACGAATGTCTTCAATGCAGATGATATATCTGAATTGATTGGTAAGATTCAACATGTTACAAGTGTTAATGTCGACACTGCAGAACGAAAAATTACTGAGTTAAAATCAACGATTCGAAGTGCCAGCAGTGAATACGCGAAACTCAATGAAGCCATCTCAGACGCTAAAAATCTCTTTTCTAAACGTATGACCCTCTCCTCAGAAAACAAAAGTACAGAAACAAAAGATCGTCCACTAACTTTGGAACAAAAACTTGTGCCGAATGAGAAAGTTAACGCAAGGCCTCTTACCAAAGAAGAAAAAGTTTTAGATCTGATCGAGAAAAATTGGAGCGTGGAAAAAATAGCGGAAAGTTTGAATATGGGCGTAGGTGAGGTAAAGCTCATAATAGATTTAGGTTCACGCATGAAAAAAAGATGAAGGAGGGAGTAAAGTGTCGAAAAAAGAACTTGAGAACTTGAAAAAGGAACTTGCTTTTTCTCCGAGAAATGCATGGAAAGGCCTGAATTCAAAGGTCGTGGATGAATTTTCTTCTGGGTACATGGATTTTATGTCAAAGGGAAAAACGGAGAGGAATTTTGTTGAAGAAACAGTTAAACTTCTTGAAAAAGCTGGATACGTTCCCATTGAAAAAGCCGATTTTAAGAACGAGGTGAAGACATACGAGGTTTACAGATCGAAAGCGATAGCGATCTACAGGGTACTTAAAACTTTGAATGGTGGTTTTAACGTTATAGCTTCTCACATTGACTCGCCAAGAATAGATCTTAAACCAAGACCTGTTTATGAAGATACGGGTATTGCACTTGCAAAAACACATTATTATGGAGGAATAAAAAAATATCAATGGTTCAACATCCCGCTTGCAATAGTTGGAGTAATCATTAAAGGAAACGGTGAAACGGTGAAGGTTAATGTTGGAAACGATCCCAAAGATCCCGTATTCGTGATCAGCGATCTGTTGCCTCATTTGGATAAGCAAGACAAAAAATTCAGCGATATAAATGGAGAAATGTTAAATCTTATACTTGGATCTAAACCAATAACTTTTGAGGAGTTTGATTCTTCTATAAAGCTTAACATTCTCAAAATATTGAACGAGAAGTATGGGATTGTGGAAGAAGACCTTACCAGCGCCGAGCTTGAATTGGTCCCAGCGTTGGAACCTCGGGAAGTTGGATTTGATCGTAGCATGATAGCGGCTTATGGGCATGACGATAAAATATGTGCTTACGCAAGTTTGAAAGCCTTGTTGGATGCTGAAAAGCTTGCAAGACCAGCGGTGGTAGTTTTCTTTGATAAAGAGGAGATCGGTAGTGAGGGCAGCACGGGTTCAAAGAACCAATTTTGGATTCCGCCGCTGAAAAAAATGTTGGCCGCCAAAGGCAAAGATGTCAACGTGTTTTTGGACGATCTCATAGAGAATACAGCCGTACTTTCTTCAGATGTGAGTGCCGCTGTAAATCCAACGTTTAAGGATGTTCATGAGATAAACAATGCAGCCATTTTGGGGCACGGTATCGTTGTGACAAAGTATACCGGTATTCGTGGCAAAGCAGGTGCAAGCGATGCAGATGCAGAATTCGTTTGGAAAGTCAGGAAATTGTTTAATGACAACAAGGTGGCATGGCAACCTGGCGAACTCGGGAAAGTCGATATCGGTGGTGGTGGCACAGTTTCTAAATATTTTGCCGAACGTGGTATGCACGTCATCGATACGGGTCCGGCACTTGTTGGGATGCATTCACCTTATGAAATAGTATCAAAAGCCGATCTCTACCACTCTTATCTTGCTTATAAGGCCTTCATTGAAAAGTTTGAAATGTGATTTTCAGTAAAGTTTTGAGTGAACAACGACGGAGCATCGAACGATGCCCCGTTTTTTGATGCTCTAATTTATTTCTTTAAAATAAATTATTTTTTAAGATTTCGTGATAACACAAACTTTATGGCATTAAATATTGACATGTTTTGCTTTATGGTGTAAAATTGAACCAATTTCGTTGGATGCCCGTTGAAAAGGGCATGGAAAAAGGAGGAATTAACATGAGAAAAATACTCATCTTACTAAGTATCACCGTATTACTTGCGTCCGTTTTTATCGCCGGAACGATAAGGATAGGTGTGGCGTTCCCCATGACTGGAAATATCGCTGCTTTTGGAGAAATGACACTTCAAGGGGTGAAAATAGCCCAAACGCTCTATCCAAAAGTGCTCGGTGAAAAGATAAAACTCATCGTCGCGGACAATCGTTCTGATAAGACAGAAGCGGCAAATGTTGTCAGTCGTCTCATAGATTACAACCATGTTGCGGCCATAATAGGAGAAATAGCCAGCTCACACTCGCTTGCCGGCGGAGCAATAGCAGAGAGAAGCCATATTCCAATGTTGTCGCCTGCATCAACAAATCCACTTGTGACCCAAGGGAAACACTATATTTTTAGGGCATGTTTCATAGATCCGTTCCAAGGTCATGTTGCGGCAATTTTCGCCTACAAGAATTTAAAAGCGAAAAGAGCAGTCGTTTTCACAGATGTGGTTCAAGACTACTCAGTTGGTTTGTCCAATTTCTTCATAAAAGATTTTGTTAAGATGGGCGGAAAAGTCTCAAGGGAATTCTATCAATCGGGAGATCAGGATTTCAGCGCTCAACTGACTGATGCACTCAGCAAGAAACCAGATGTTCTTTACATTCCTGGATATTATCCTGAAATAGCTCTCATGGCACGTCAAGCAAGGCAGCTCGGTTACACAGGTCCAATACTTGCCGGTGACGGGGCAGAAGCTCCACAGCTCATAAAAATTGGTGGAAGTGCTGTGAATGGGGTGTATTACACGTCTCACTTTAATGCATCTCACCCTTTTACCGCTGTTGGGAAAAAATTTGTTGCCAAATACGAAGCCGTTTACAAAACTTCCCCTTCGGCGCTTGCGGCTTTGGGATTTGATTCTTATTTACTTTTGAGAGATGCCATAAAAAGAGCCGGGTCAGCCGATCCTGGAAAAATTGCTGAGGCGTTGAGAAAGACAAAAAACTTTGAGGGTGCCACCGGTTATATAACGATCGATAAGTACGGCAACACGATAAAGTCAGCCGTCGTCAACGAAGTTAAAAATGGCAAGTTTACCTATGTTACAACCATAAATCCATAGCTTATGGGGGAATGTTTCGCTCCCCCTTTTTCCCAGAAGGAGATGGTAAGTAAGTGTCTACCTCTAATTTAATCCAGGATCTCATAAATGGTACTTTGTTAGGCGGATTGTATGCCCTGATAGCTGTGGGATATACCATGGTTTACGGCATACTCAGACTGATCAACTTTGCTCATGGAGACATACTTATGATGGGGGTGTATTTTTCGTTTTATTTCATAGCAGCTCTCACCATGCCTTGGTGGTTGGGTTTCATAGTTGGCATTGTAGGTGCGGGAGTACTTGGATTCATGGTTGAGAGGATAGCATATCGACCTTTGAGGAGTGCACCGAGAATTTCTTCACTTATCACAGCTATAGGCATGTCCTTTTTCTTGGAGAGTTTGGCGGTTGTTGTGTTTGGTGGGATCCCAAAATCGTTCAATCTTTATCCAACGTTCTTTTCAAAAATTTTGATCATAGGTCATACGAGAATCCAAGTTTTGACATTTTTCATCTTGGCAGTTACATTCCTTCTCATGTTTGTACTCATATGGCTTTTGTACAAAACGAAAATAGGAATTGCCATGAGGGCAATTTCTGTGGATATTCCCACGACGAGTTTGATGGGAGCCAACGTTGATAACATAATAGGGTTAACATTTATCATTGGTTCGATGTTGGCGGCCACCTCTGGGATAATGTGGGCCATGAGATATCCACAGGTTCAACCTTACATGGGCTTTGTGCCTGGTCTAAAAGCTTTTATTGCAGCCGTTATTGGCGGAATAGGGTCTGTGCCTGGTGCGCTTGTTGGTGGATTTTTATTGGGTATGGTGGAAATACTCATAGTGGGGTTCTTTCCAAATCTTGCTGGGTACAGAGATGCCTTTGCGTACGTTATTCTGATCGTTTTGTTGATGTTCAGACCATCCGGTATATTCAAAGTTTACTCGGAGCAGAAGGTGTAAAAATATGAAACGTGTATCCGTGAAGATGAATTTCATACTCACAACGATCCTTGTGATTGGAAGCGGGTTTTTTTTGCTTTTCGCGAACAATTCGTTTGGTGATTATTGGTCAAGGATAATAACTTTGATAGCCATATACGCGATCATGGCAGTGAGTTATACCCTCGTCAACGGCGTAACAGGCATTTTTTCGCTCGGACATGCGGGTTTTATAGCCGTGGGTGCCTACACCGCCGCACTCTTAACTTTACCAATTCATCAAAAAGCCATGTCGTTTTTTATCCAACCGCTAATATGGCCATTGAACAGCATACAGATGGGTTTTTTACCAGCCACGATCATTGGTGGAATAGTTGCCGCTTTTTTTGCCTTTATAGTTGGTTATCCTTCTTTGAGATTGACAGGCGACTACTTCGCCATTGCCACTCTTGCCTTTGCTGAAATAATAAGGATTGTCATACAAAACTCGTATTCCATTACCAATGGGGCACTCGGCTTGAAAGGTATTCCCTCGTACACCACAATTTGGTGGTCGTGGGGATGGTTGCTCGTAACCATAGTGGTGATAGGGAGTTTGAAGTTCAGTAGCTATGGACGGGCTCTCAGGGCTTTGTCAGAGGACACCGTTGCGGCTCGGGCAATGGGAATAAATGTTTTCAGACATCAATTGATGGCGTTTGTGGTAAGCGGCTTTTTTGCCGGTATTGGTGGAGCACTTTACGCTCATTGGTTAACAACTATAGATCCCAGGCCAACCAGTCTCGGAATAATGTTGACTTTTTATGTGCTTATAATGATAGTTTTGGGAGGGCTGGGGAGTATATCTGGTGCTGTACTTGGGGCTATTTTCTTTGCTATTGCTGCTCAATGGCTGAGAATAGTAGAATCTCCCATGAATCTTTTTGGATTGAAAATTCCAGGTATTCCCGGCATGAGTATGTTGATTTTTGCAACTGTTTTCATTCTCATCATGCTATTTTGGCGCAGGGGCATAATGGGTAAAAGAGAACTGAGTTGGCAGTTGTTTTACAACTTCTTTTTGAAGGAAGCGGGTGATCGAAATTAGTAAGAAAAAATCGGTGCTTAAACTCGAAAATTTAACCATTAAATTTGGTGGTTTGACGGCTGTCGATTCGTTTAATGGATACCTGAATGAAGGAGAACTGGTTGGCCTTATAGGACCAAATGGGGCGGGAAAGACGACCATTTTCAACATGATCACAGGGATATACAAACCGACGTTTGGAAATGTGATCTTCAATAACATTGACATAACTGGAATGAAACCACATGTCATAACTCATCTTGGGGTGGCAAGGACTTTCCAAAATATACGTCTCTTTTCTGAAATGACCGTGCTTGAAAATGTTTTGGTTGGGGAACATTCCTGGTTGACGAATTTTGCGGCTCAAAAAGTGCTGTACAAGCATAATCCAAAAGTGTATCGACGTCCAAAGTGGAAGCCTTGGTTTTGGAGTGCTGTGCTGAAGACTCCGGATTATTTAAAAATGGAAAGAGAAATGAGAGATCATGCCTTGGAGCTTCTTAAAGCTGTGGATTTGGAAAGATATGCGAATCTTAAAGCATCGGCACTTCCATATGGTCCCCAACGGAAACTTGAAATAGCGCGTGCTCTTGCCACAAAACCGATGCTGCTTCTTTTGGACGAACCAGCTGCTGGAATGAATCCACAGGAAACCCAGGAACTCTTAGAGTTTATAGAAAACATCAGAAAAAGATTTTCACTGACAATCTTGTTGATAGAACATGACATGAAATTCGTCATGGGCATATGTGAAAGAATATACGTTCTCGATTATGGGAAAATAATAGCCCACGGTTTGCCAAAAGAAATTCAAAACAACAAGAAAGTCATAGAAGCTTACCTTGGAGATGAGGTATATGTCTGAGGTTTTGCTAAAAATTGAGGAATTAAATGTCAATTATGGGGCAATACACGCTGTCAAGGGCATAAACATAAACGTGAACGAAGGGAAAATAGTTACACTGATTGGGGCTAACGGCGCGGGAAAAAGTTCAACGTTGGGGGCAATAATTGGGTTGGTGAGATCAAAAAGTGGAAAAATTATTTACAACGGCAAAGAGTTAATTCACATGAGAGCTGACGCAATTGTTAGATCCGGAATAGCTTTGGCGCCAGAAGGAAGGAGAATATTCCCTAATTTGACGGTTGAAGAAAATCTTCGCATGGGAGCTTATTTCAGAAAAGACGAAAGCGGCATAAATAAAGATCTTGAATGGGTACTTGGGCTGTTTCCGAGACTTAGAGAACGTTTGAAACAGATGGGTGGTACGCTCTCCGGCGGAGAACAGCAAATGCTTGCCATTTCACGGGCACTTATGAGTAGTCCAAAAATTTTGATGTTGGACGAGCCTTCGCTGGGACTTGCTCCTTTACTTGTCAAAGAAGTTTTTGATGTTATAAAAAAGATCAAGCAAGAGGGGAAAACGGTTTTACTCGTTGAACAAAATGCCGCAGTGGCACTTGCGATCGCAGATTATGGGTACGTTCTTGAAACGGGAAAAATAGTTCTTGAAGGAAATGGAAAGAAGCTTCTCGAAAGTGATGATGTCCGACACGCGTATTTGGGAGTTTCGGTTTAACTTTTATGCTTTCTCCTCACCACCGCCTGTTCTGTATAGATAAAAGAATAGGCGGTCTTTTTTTATTCGCCTGTTTTAGCTGTTTTGTAGCTCCACCGCGCGCTTGTACGTGTCAAAAATGGTTTTCATTATTATGCCTCGTAACCCTTCTCGTTCAAGAGAATAAATCCCTTCTATTGTGGTCCCAGCCGGAGAGGTGACGACATGTCTCAACTCGCCAGGATGTTTTCCCTCTTTTTCAAGTAGATCTGATGAACCTCTAAACGTCTCAATTGTGAGTTTCATAGCAGTTTCGTAAGAGAGGCCAAGTTTCAAGCCAGCGTCCACCAAAGATTCGATGATCACGAAGATAAATGCAGGACCGCTTCCACTCAAGGCGGTTACAGCTGGAAACAACGATTCATCCACTTCTACCAGTTTTCCAAAAGGACTCAGCAAACTCTGAACGTCACCTTTCCTGTTCAAGCATTCTTTGCAGTAGGATATACCTATAACACCTTTTCCTATCGAAATCGGTATGTTTGGCATGATTCTTACAACATCATCATTCACGTACGAAGCTATTTCCCCAATAGTGACCCCGGTTACGGTACTGATGAGCAATCTTTTAGTTCTATAACTTGGAATTTTTTTCAGAGCGTCTATGGCATCTTGAGGTTTTACGCACAAAAACAGAGCGTCCAGTTCCGGCAATTTTTCCACTTCTAAATACGTGTGGGCGAGCCCCTCGAACTTTCTGAGTTTATCCACATGTCTGTTGACCAGATGTAACTCATAACCTTGTTTTAGCAAAACTTTGGCAATTATCGATCCTATGTTTCCAACACCTATTATTCCGACGCGCATTTTATAACCTCCAAGTAAATACAGTTTTGAAGATTATACTATAAAAACGGTGACACTCCACACGATCGTAAAAAGATCCAAATTTACAGTTTGATTCATCAAAGAAATCATTACCTCTTTACCCACACAAAAATGAAAAGAATCGAAGAGAAATTTCATCCACTTGACTTTATTAAAATTAGGTGATATTATATTAATGCTAATCATTAGCAAAATTGGAAACAAAAAAGCACTTTGAAGTAAAAGGGTGTAAAATTAACAGATAGAGAGACATATAAGCATGTTTGTAGAAAGAGAATTTTACATGGTGATTTAAATGAATACCATATCAAACGTAATTTATTTACTCTTACAAAATAGAAAGGGAGTGTTTTTTGCATGATCAATGATGTTAATGAAATTTTGGAAACTGCCAAAAGAATAGAGGAAAGCTCTTACAATTTTTACACCAATGCTCAGAAAGTCGTGTCGTTACCCTATCTTAGAGATCAACTTAAGGAACTTGCCGAAATGGAAATAGATCACAGAAAAAAGATAGAGGATTTGATGGAAAAAGGTGCCGAAGTGGTTGCTCAAGGTATCGTTATTAAGCGAGTTCAGGATATGAAACTCAGTGATTATCTTATGCCGTCAAAAATAGAGCCAAAGGCGAATTATCAAGATATTCTTATCACAGCCATGAAGCGCGAGGATTTAACACATCAGTTTTATCAGAATTTGTTGAAAGGTGCTAAAAGCGAGGATCTTAGAAAAGTCCTTGAGTACCTTTCCATTGAAGAGTTGAAGCATAAAAACAAACTTCAATTTTTGTATGATGACATAGTGTACGAGGAAAATTAAAAAAGGAACTGAGAAAAAGTTAGGAGTTAATCGAACAATTTTTTGAAATTGAAAACCCGCCTTTCGTAAGGCGGGTTTTCTTTATTCTTTCAAAGCCGAAAGTTTTCTGACGTGTCCTATTTCTTGCCGAATTATTTTTGAAAGAATTTCTTTTGACCTTTCCGATTTGACGAGGTCAAATAATTCTTCGTAAAATATGGCCGTCTCTTTTTCTATTCCAATGGCCAAATTCAAAATTTGATCCAAAGTCATATTTTTTGATCTTTCGATCATTTCTTCGGCATTGGGAAATATTTTTTCGTGTACGAGGCTTCTTATGTACTTCGAAGCTTCATCCCAAAATTCTGGTTCAACATCGTCAAGAAGCCCAGTTGAGATTCCTTTAAAGTCTTTGAAGTGTTGTTCTTCCTGTGAAGCAAGGTAAGAGAACACTTCTTTTCTTCTCCGATCTTCAGAATTTCTTGCCAAATAAGAATAAAAAGTTACCCCATCTTCTTCGATCTTTAAAGCCATTTCGAGTAACTCGTTTGGAGAATAAATGTAATCTTCCATAAAATTCACTCCTTAAAATCGATATATTCTAAAATTTTTGTTGAATCCAAGATAGAACCCAATTCGACAAGTTTTTTCAGTTTCAGAGTATCCTTTTTTTTCGCTCCAACACTGATCGCCCCGATCATCTTATTTCCTTCAACAACAACTTTTTTGTACAATCCTTTATTTGAGTTTCCATTTGACGCGAAAGAATAATTTCCAACGTCTGGATCTATGACACCAACTGATAGCAAATCTATTCCCGCAACTTTGAGTGTATTTGACATGATAGTTCCCCTGTATTTTTTATCTTCCCCGTTCAAAACACTTGCAAGAACACGTGCTTGTTCAACAGCTGGAGGGACGATGCCGTAAATCCTTTTCCGATGCTGTGCAACATCTCCAATCGCATAGATATTTTCCACGTTCGTCTGCAAGGTGTCATCAACCACTATACCCTTTTCAACATTTATTCCTGCTTCCTTTGCCACCGAAATTCGTGGTCGAATGCCAGTTGAGAATATAACAACGTCCGCCTCAACGGACTTTCCATCTGAAAACAATACCTCTTTCACGTTTTCGTTTCCCTTCAACTCAGATGTGGCTTTTCCAAGTAAAAATTTTAGATTGTACTTTCTCTCCAAGAATGTTCTCAAAACCATGGAGCCAGGTTTATCAAGTTGACGTGGAAGAAGATACGGAAAGAACTCAACGATCGTAATATCTTTTTCACCTGCATGACTCAAAGCAGCAGCTGCTTCTATTCCAAGCACACCTCCACAGATTATCACGAACTTTTTTGACACGCCGTAATGTTTTTTGATTTCGAGGACATCTTCATACCTTCTCAGTGTATGAACATTTCCTAAATCTTTCCCAGGAACTGGTAAAACAAAAGGCTTACCTCCATTGGCAAACACGAAAAAATCGTATTTAATTTCTTTTCCCGACTTTAAAATTAATTTTTTTTCAGTTGGGTACACCTTTACCACGGGATCTGAAAGATGAAGTTTTGCGTTGTGCTTTTCGTACCATCTTTCATCGTAAGGTGTTATTTCCTCAATAGAAGCTTCATTTGCAAGAACCTCAATGAGTCTCGGTCTCCAGTAAAATGGTCTTGGCTCATCGGTGAAGATTTCTATATCAAAGTTTTTTGAAGATTTGTTAAGCTCTTTCACTAAAGTGACGCAACCAATACCGTTGCCAGCTATGGCTATTTTCACACGAGTCACTTCCTTTTTTTATTTTCGAAAAATCTTGGTAAAAATCGAGAATTTATCTGGGAACGTGTAATTTAAAAAGTTCTTTGTTTTTTACTCAGCAAGAGAAAGATTCATATATTTTGCCTCTACTCCAGAGACCAAGTTGAGTTTTCTGCACAATTCTTCGTGTTGAGTTTCTTCCCCGACAAGTTCAAGGATCAAAAGGCCGAAATCAGAACATTCATCCAATACTCCATCATGGAGCCCAAGTCGAGTCTTTATTGTACATCCCCAAGCTGTAAGAAGTTTTTGAACCCGTTCAACAACGCTTTTTCTGTTGTTGATCATAATTGCCATGACCGTCTTGACTTGTGTACTCTTTACCATTTTATCACATCCTTAAAGAAATGTTTCAAGTGAATTATAGCACAATTTTAAAAGGAGGGAAAGTGTTATAATGAATTCAAATGGTGGAATGTTTTTAATACAAAATTAGAATTTGGAATTTTATCTCAAAAAAGGTAGGTGAAAGTATCAGAGAACGTTTTTAGAGAATCTCTGATGAGACGATGGATAAAGGAGTGTTAGGAGTGTTGAAATTTGCACTTTCAAGAGAAGTGGATGGAATGAACTTTTACAGACAGAAGCTGAGCGTTGTTAAAGACCAAGATGTTAAGGGAGTTTTAGAACAACTTTCTGAAATGGAAAATGGGCACGTTAATTATATAACCCAGCTCATAGAAAATGTTGAAAATGGAAACTCCATTTCTAATGTAAAAATTCCCGAGCAAGATGTTAGTTTCTTTAAAAATCGTGAGAAAAAAGAACTCACAGGAGGCAAGATAGATGATATAGCCTCCGAACTTTCCGTACTAAGAATGGCCTATCTTATCGAGGACGATTTTATGCATTTTTATGACAATTCTGCAGAAAAAATTAACGACGTAGAAGTGAAGAAAGTCTTGAAAAAGCTGAGCTCATGGGAAAAAGAGCACAGAGACATGCTTTATGCTCTTTACCAACAAAGAAGTAAAGAATATTGGAATGAAATGGGATTTACCCCTTTATTCTGAAATATGAAATTGGAAAACGGATTGCTCTGAGAGTCACTATGGGTAACAATTTTTAAATAACGGCATTCTTTGGTTCTCTTCATTTTTGTGTGGATAAAACATGACAATTCTCTATTCTGTTCTCGTAAGTTTGATCAAAGTCATTCAAAAATACCTTGTCATCAAGTAAAAGAACAAGCACCCTCGAAGTACTGTCAGGACATATGAGCTCATTGTTTTTTGATTTCGTAGGGGCAATTCATGAATTGCCCGTACAAAAGGTTGCTGAATTATCCACGTTGTCATCTTGAAAGTTCCGAGAGAACTATTCAGGATCTCTTCAAAACGAGATTCCGGCTCGGTGGCCGGAATGACCATTTT
>WFSH01000101.1 GCA_015486145.1 Mesoaciditogaceae bacterium | reverse complement strand
GGCGATCAATCTTGGGTATTTCATCACGCATCCCTCCAATGTTAATAGCGATACTTCATCTGTTTTCTCATCTCACGTTCTTGATCTCTTTTTGCAATATCTTCGCGTTTGTCATACAGATGTTTTCCCTTTGCAAGTGCTATTTCAAGCTTTGCTCTACCTTTGTCGTTAAAATAAACTTTTAACGGTATGAGGGCAAGACCTTTTTGATCCAATTTAGACGAAAGGCGAATGATCTCCCGCTTGTGAAGTAACAATTTTCTTCTCCTCAACGGATCGTGATTGAATATATTTCCAGATCTGTAAGGGGCTATGTGCATGTTTTCAACAAAAATTTCTCCGTGTCTTACAATGCAATAAGCATCGTTTACGTTCACACTCCCCGCTCGGAGAGATTTGACTTCCGTCCCTTTTAACTCTATTCCACACTCGAATCTGTCGAGCAGATCGTAATTCCTACGGGCCTTGGAATTCGTTGCAACGATCTTCAAATTTTCCGTTTCTCCTCCTTCAAGTGCTTTTCAAACCAATCGAGTATAAGATCGAGCCTTTTTATCCTGTGAAAAGGTTTTCCAGATCTTGAAAGTTCGTGATTTTCTGATGGGAAGAGTGCCAATTTTGCCTCTTTTCCAAAATATCGCAACGCCGTAAAGAATTGAAGGCCTCCCGATAGCCAGCATCGATAATCTTCCATTGAATGAATGATGAGAAGCGGCGTTTTCACATTTTTTACATGAGTTATTGGAGACATTTCCACATATCCATCGAAATTTGACCACGGATCACCGCCGAGTTGATCCGGCACGAAGAAATAGCCTATATCCGTGGTGCCAAAAAAAGACACCCAATTACTTATGGAACGCTGAGTAACGGCAGCTTTAAATCTGTCCGTTTGAGTTACAATCCAATTCGTCATATAACCACCGTAAGAGCCACCCGTAACTCCCAATTTTTTTGAATCTATGAATTTAAAACGTTTTATGGATTCATCCACAACTTCCATCAGATCGAGATAATCACGTTTTCCGTACATTCCGTAAATGTTTGAGAATTCTTCGCCGTATCCATCACTTCCCAATGGGTTTGAAAAAAGCACGACGTATCCATTAGAAGCAAGGAGCTGAAATTCGAGAAAAAATCCATAACCGTAAGCTGTTTTGGGTCCACCGTGTACTTCAAGGATCGTGGGGTACTTTTTTCTTGCATCAAAATCAACTGGCTTCATTATCCACGCGTCTAACCGTCTCCCATCAGATGTCTTAACATCGAAATGCTCTGGTTCTGAAAGCTTCATCGTTTTTAGGACATTTGTGTTGAAACGTGAAACCTTTTTCTCTTTTCCGTTTTTAAATAAATAAACTTCATCAAGAGAAGTGAAGTCCATAGAGACAAAAGCTATGTTGCCATTTTCTGCAACGCTAAACCCATCTACATTTCTTTTTCCACCGATGATCTCCTCAACTTTCCCATTGCGAGCACGATATATCTTTGCACTTGGACCATCGGTCATCGTGAAATAGATCCATTCTCCAACCCAATAAAATGGATTTGGACTCGAACTTCTGACATCACTATTCACCGAATTCTCTTTGGAGAGATCCACATCACAAACTTTTCTCATTCTTTTGCCCAAGGTAATGGTGTAAATTTGAGGAATTGTGAAAGTCCCGTGCTTGAGATCGGATGCTGTAAATGCGATCTTTTTAGAGTCGGGACTCCAGGCTATGTTATCGATCATCATGTTGGATTTTGTAAGCTTAAGGGGTTTTTCTTCACCAACTTTCAAAACAAAGATATCAGAAATGAGGGCATTATGTTCGGGATCTGGCGTTTCCACAAATGCAACGCTTTTCCCATCCGGAGAAGGCACAAAGACTGAAATTTGCCCTTTTTCGTGGGTTATCTGTTGAGATTTGCCGTTTCTTTTAACGGTGAAAAGTTGTCCTCGTCTGTTGTAAATAAACCCTTTCCCGTTGAACCATATTGGTATCTGTTCTATTTCGTGTACATCGTCTTTGGAATCTTTCTTTTCTGTTTTTTCTATTGCAAGGACCACAATGGTGTTGTTGTCGAGCCATTTTGCGCCACCCACGCCATTTTTGAAGTGTGCAAGTATTTTTGCCTCCCCACCATCGGTTCTGATGATCATAAGATCGTTACCTTCTTCTTCTGATCTCTTGGAAATGAAAGCGATTTCTTTGTTATTTGGCGACCATCTTGGAGAACCGTCATGAGGTCCGGAAGTAAACGATCTTAGTGTTTGGCCATCGTATCTGTAAAGGCGTTGTATATAGCTGTTCTCTTTCTCGTTAACTTCGCTCACTGTAAAGACAATTTGATTTCCTTTAGGGCTTATTTGGGGATCCCCTACAAATTTGAATCTGAAAAGATCCTTCGAAGAAACTTTTTTCATGTACGCTCCCTCCTCTGAGAAGTTTTCAACACGTACTGATTTTATCACATGTGCCGATCTCTATTTTGATATTCAATTTATCTTTATGCAGAGAGTGTTATTTTTTGATATAAACGTTCTATCTTCCCATGTCAGTTCCTATTCGAGATGCGTAAACGATGGCAAGCAAAATTTGCATGACATCTTTGTACGAGTCAGAATTGTATTTTATTCTGTATCCGTCAATTCTCTCAACTCCTGGGGTAAGAGCTGCTTCATCCGCCATTTCAGTTGATCTGAAAGTTATCTCAAGTGTGTATGGAGATTCAATTTTGTAAGGTTTGATTTGCCCATTTTCGGTTTTTTCCAAGGCAAGCTTTGTTGATTCTATCACCTCACGCTTGACCAAATTTTTGGGTCTCATTATAGCCGCAAATCGACTGAGCCCTTGTTTTGTTTCAACGAGGACCGTATCGGGCATGATGGGTTTCAATTCTTCAACCAGCGCATGATCGCCGACTACCATAGAAACAGGTACATCGAGGTCTCCGGCAAAAGCGGCGTTTATTGTGGATTCGTTCATTCTAACACCGTTTATCCGTAGCTCATGAACAGCTGTGTTGGAATACGTGTGATCCATCGTGCCGTGAATGGCCCCCACACCTGCGTGATATCCCACGAAAAAAACGGTGGAGAACGAGGAGTCAAAACCTGCCATCATGTAGTAATCTCTCAACCCTCCCCTGATGAGATACAACCTATCGTCTTTTTCCGTAAAATCATAGGGAATGTTTTCGCCAAGCGAATGCGAATCACATACGAGAATTTGATCGATCTTCTCATTTAGTGGAGAACTTTTGATTCCATCGAGCACCCACCCAACCGTTTCGGTCATGTATTTCCCAAGATATCTTGAGTCATTAACGTTTACATGGTGCCAGGCATTCACACCAGGAAGACCTTCCATGTCGGTAGAAATGAATATTTTCATGTTCACAACCTCCCTATTGACAAATTCTGTACTCTTGTATTATAATCCTTTGTGAGCTTTCCACCATAGCTCAATTGGTAGAGCATCCGGCTGTTAACCGGAGGGTTGTAGGTTCGAGTCCTACTGGTGGAGCCATTTTTATTGGTTTTTTCCTGTTTAAAGTAAGTGTTAAAATGATTTTGTCAGGTACCTTTTAAAACTTGTCCTGCTACAATGTGAAGGCCTTCGTAGGATGATGTTGCCGTCGGTGATTATATAATGGGGGGTGTGGAAACTGTGAATGAGATAAAGTATAGACCAATTGGGGTTATTCATTCTCCATTTAAAAAACCTGAAGGAACACCTATACAGCCTACGGGTGCTAAGGGAATTAATGGAAAAGTTGAGGTATTTCCGGAATATGCTGAAGGTCTCAAAGATCTTGATGGGTTCTCGCACATTATTTTGATATATCACTTTAATTTATCTAAAAATTACGGACTGATAGTAAAACCGTATATGGATAGCGAAACACATGGAGTTTTCGCAATGCGGGCACCAACTAGACCGAATCCAATTGGCATCTCAATAGTGCATCTTATTAGTATTGAGGGGAATATACTCCATATTCAAGATGTAGATATTATAAATGGAACGCCTCTTTTGGATATAAAGCCATACGTTCCAAAATTTGACATATGTGAAGTGGAGAAAATAGGGTGGCTTGAGAAAAATGTGCACAAACTTTTAACGTCAAAAGATGACGGGAGATTTGCAAAATAATTTGATTCTCCACACTTTAATGGTATCCTTGGTCAATATCATCGCGAACCCGATCCGCAGCCTTTTAATCAGAGATGTTGTTCCGGGCATCGACCCGGGATGACATTAAGGTTAGTGTGGAATGGTATTAAGATGAAGACCGTTGATTTGTGAATCTTTTGCTTGATTAATCGTGTGCCATCTCTATTTTTGTTACATGTTTTGGCATGATACATCAACTTCTTTCATTTGATTTCCAAAGGTCTGCGAAAGTCTCTGTGTGTTTTTTTCTCTTTCTCGTTTTTAAAAAGCAAGCTGTAAAAATCCGTAGATCTGGTATCCAAATCGAGCTGTTGATGGGCGAGCCAAACGTTCACATTTCGCTTTTGTAGGGTTTTGTC
>WFSH01000100.1 GCA_015486145.1 Mesoaciditogaceae bacterium | reverse complement strand
TGTGAGAGATTATTCGTTTTTGCTTTTTATTCTCATCTTCCTTTCAATGCTCATTTCGTGGCAAAGAAAGGATGAACAAAAAAAGATAAAATTCACCAAGGATTTCGTTTATCTTTTTCAAGATTCTGGCTTTTTTAGATTCAATCCAAAAAAGAAGCAATTCAAAATATTCTTGATACTTCTGGCAGCATTCATCTCCATGTATCTTCTTGGATTGCCACACATAACATCCTTTGAGAGATTTCTTAAGATGATCGTCTTTTGGATTCCTTTAACGTTGGAAGAAGAGCTCATATTCAGGTATGGATTGTTCAAACATTTGAGAGAAAAGAAAATAAACGCGGTGCTTGTTTACGTGATAACGGCTTTCATCTTCGGAAGTGGTCACTTTTACAAAGATGGAATAACAGGACCATTTGAATCTTTAATAATTGGGACGATATACGGTTTGTTCTTTCAATTTGCATACGAAAGCACTGGATGGTCGATATACCCAAGCTGGATTTTACATCTGATATCCAACGCTTTAGCACCGTACTACATGTTGCACCATTAGGTGAGCATTAGAGAAAAGGTAGTGTACAATAATTGCTGTAAAAAGGAAGGAAAGGGTTGAAAAGGGAAAAAAGTTCCTGTATCCCATTCTCAAGAAACATCAATTTATTTTGGGAAATTAAAAGAATTCCCGAAATATCTAAGAGATAACAACCTTGAGATAACTCAGTCTCGGCCGAATCCGAATTCTCCGTATCCGGCATATAAATCAACCTCACCGTATGAATGGTGAGGTTTTTTCTGTGAACTAATATTTTTGATTAAAACGAATAATTTTCTCAAAAAAGAGGTTGACAAATTAAAAAAATTGATTTATACTTCAATAAATATAATTTTAAATTCATTTTTTTGAATTTGACAGATGGTGTTTTGAGAAAGGGGACGGAAGACATGAGTAAAACCGTTGAATTGCTTAAAAGCAGAAATTTTCTTCTCCTGTTCTTCGGAAGGCTGGTTTCGACAACAGGTTCCGCGATCTTTTTTGTGGCCATCGTCTGGGCCGCAGCCACGAAGGTAGGTGGGGCAGGTCCTGTCAGTTTGGTTCTTATGGCTACGGCGATACCTTCCGCGATATTTTCCCCGTTTGCTGGCGTGTTAGCCGACAGAAAGAGCAAGAAGTGGATCGTGGTTTCAACCGACCTCATGAGTGGATTGGCGTTGTTGCTGATGATCGTCTTTCTCAATTATGAATTCGCACAACTGTGGATGCTACTTAGCATCGTGTTTGCCATCCAGATCTTCTCAACCTTCTTAAGCCCAGCGATTCAATCGCTCATTCCGTTGATAGTGAAAGATGAAGAGCTTTCAAATGCCAACGCTCTTATTTCGATAACGGGAAGCCTTTCTCAGTTGATCGGCATGACCATGGGTGGAATACTCATAGCATTTTTCGGGATTTACGGCGCTCTTCTTGCGGATGGTTTGAGCTTTGTATTTTCCGGTATCTCAGAGATCTTTTTGGAAGTTGACGAGGCGAAAAAGAAGAGCGTTAAAGGTGTAAAGTCGATCTTTAAGGATGTAAAAGAAGGCTTTGGGACGGTCTTCAAAAGGGCTGATCTCGGAGGACTTATCGTGACAGAGGCCTTGATAGATTTTTTCGGAACACCCATCTTTATCTTTTTGCCTTTGATAATCACGAGGTACATGAACGGCGGTTCAGCTCAATACGGTATTATGCAATCCCTTATGGGAGCCGGCACGATTGCAGCCTCGGTCATGCTGTCATTCACTCCGGAACCAAAGAAAAAATTCTTGATAATGGCAGTTTCCACCTTCGTTTCCGGAGCATGCATATCTTTGATAGGGGTGGGACACTCCTATTTGATAATGGCATTTTCTCTGTTGATCATGGGCTTTTTCCTTGGAATCGGCAACGTGATGCAGAACGTGATTCTGCAAAGGAATTCTCCAAAGAAAATCCGCGGTCGTGTTTTTTCCTTTAGATCCACCCTTAACTCCGGACTTCGTCC
>WFSH01000099.1 GCA_015486145.1 Mesoaciditogaceae bacterium | reverse complement strand
GTTTTTTTGTCATTCTGAACTTGATTCAGAATCTCGATCCACCTTGTTAGTTGCTTGGAGATCCTGAATAGTTCCTTCGGAACTTTCAGGATGACGCTATGGTCAAAGATTTCAATAAAAGAGCGAATCAGTTTTGACAAGGCTTCAAAAAATCGAACTGCTTGTAAAGCGGTACTAAAATGTCAAAGCATGTCTTATTCGAAAAACGTTACCCACATCCTCGTGTGAGAAACATTTTTTCACATATTTTTTTCTTGTGCAAAGCTGTAATAACCGCCAGAAGCCACTATAACGTGATCCAACAACTTTATTCCCATGATGCTTCCAGCTTTTTTCACCCGTTCAGTTACTTTCAAATCCTCCTCACTGGGTTTGGGACTTCCGGAGGGGTGGTTATGAACAAGTATAATTCCAGACGCTGGGTACTTCACCGCCACGTTGAATATTTCACGCGGGTGAACCAACGAGGCCGTGGCCGTTCCGACTGTGATATCTCGTGTCGTTATCATTCCAAGTTGGGAATCCAACACTATTACCCTCACAGTTTCAACCCCGAGCAACGTCATGTCCTCACAAAGATTGTAAACATCTTCTGCGGATTTGACGATTTTTTTCTCCCTCATGGATTCATTCCACATTCTGTAGCCGATTTCCAACGCCGCTTGTATTGTGAGCGCTTTTGCAATTCCAACACCTTTGATCTCAGAAAGTTCTTCAACACGCGCACGTTGCATTTCCAACAGCGAATCCCCAAATTTTTTCAACATCGCCTCCGAAACCTCCACAACATTCTTACCCTTTTTACCAGTTCTTAAGAGTATTGAAATAAGTTCCGCGTTGCTCAGCGACTTAATTCCATGATTTATCGCACGTTCCCTTGGCTTTTCCATACCTACCTCACAAAAAAAGGCAAGCGTCGCCAAACGAAAAAAACCTGTATCCAGATTTCAAAGCCCTTTTGTACGCCTGCATGACGAGTTCTCTCCCAGCAAATGCCGAGACAAGAACGATGAGAGAAGATTTTGGAATGTGAAAATTCGTTATCAACGCATCCACAATTTGAAACTTGTAAGGTGGATAGATGTAAAGATCAGTGTACCCGGAAAGTCTTCCGGTCTTTGCCCACGACTCAAGAGTCCTAACAACAGTCGTACCAACGGCAAAGATCTTTCCCTTTCTGTTTTCAATTTCTTTTACCACATCACCACTTATTCTGTAAAATTCCGTGTGCATCTTGTGATCTTCCACATCTTCCGTTTCTATGGGTTTAAACGTGTCAAGGCCAACATCTAAAGAAACTTTCAAAACCTTTACCCCCATCTTCTTTATTTTTTCGAGAAGTTCTAACGTAAAATGAAGCCCTGCGGTTGGAGCCGCAACTGAACCGGGAACATTCGCATACACGGTTTGATATTCATTTGGATCTTCAACTGGTTTGTGTATATAAGGTGGAAGTGGAACCTCACCGATTTTTTCAAGTTTTTCATCATCCACGTCAAATTCAAAATATCGAGTCCCATCTTCCAAATGGCGCACACATTCACCTGTCGCTCCGTTGAGTATTACCTTCGTTCCCTCTTTCACTTTAGAACCCGGGCGCACAAGCGTATGCCACACATGAGGAGCCACCTTTTTCAGAAGAAAAATTTCAACACGAGCCCCCGTTGGCTTCTTACCCATCAATCTTGCACGAATAACTTTTGTTTCGTTCACGACCAAAAGATCGCCAGCGTTTAAATAATCCACTATCTCATAGAAAATCTTATCTTCTATCTCTTTTGTGTCTCTGTGAATTACCATAAGTTTGGCACGATCCCTCGGATGAACAGGGGCTTGGGCTATTGCTTCCTTTGGTAACTCATAATCGAAATCTTCAAGTCTCAAAGTCTCACCTTTTACTTTCTTTAAACTTGATCAACCACCAACTGTGTTAAAATATACCACAGAGATTATAGCATCTTCGATCGGAGGATAGCATTTTGGCTTTAAACACTCCTAAGAATTTGGAAGATATGGTGATATATGAGATCTTTGCAAGAGCCTATGGCGGTTTTGAAGCTGTAGAAAGAGACCTCGAAAGAATTAAAAATCTCGGTGTGAATACCATATGGTTTATGCCTATACACCCAACCGGAAAAGTCAACAGAAAG
This sequence comes from Mesoaciditogaceae bacterium, assembly GCA_015486145.1. Taxonomy (GTDB): domain Bacteria; phylum Thermotogota; class Thermotogae; order Mesoaciditogales; family Mesoaciditogaceae; genus WFSH01. Next base: position 11,839 of record WFSH01000099.1, on the reverse strand, counting down.
GGTACTTTAGGTTCCCCATACGCCATCCGGGATTATCGCACGATAGATCCTCAACTTGGAACCAACGATGCTTTCAAACATTTAGTCTCAAGCGCACACTCCATGGGTTTAAATGTTATGATGGATGTGGTTTTCAATCACATGGCTGCCGATTCTGTCCTAATAGAGAAGCACCCAGATTGGTTTTTGCATGACCAAAATGGTCCAACTCGCAAAGTTAAGGACTGGACAGATATTGTGGATTTTGATTTTTCAAATTTCGAACTCATGGAGTATCTCGTCGATACGTTAAAATTTTGGGTTAAGACTTTTGACATAGATGGTTTCAGATGTGATGTCGCCGGCCTCGTTCCCATAACTTTTTGGCACAGAGCTCGTGCGGAAGTCTCTGAGCTAAAAAGAATCATTTGGTTATCAGAATCAAGAGAACCGTATTTGTACCAAGCGTTTGATCTCACGTACGATTACGATGGATACGACATACTGAAATCTCACTTCTGTGGTAAGGCTTCTTTGAATGAGTACGCAAGACACTTTGAATACCAAAAACAAATTTTTGATGGAAATGTGAAACTACGATTTCTTGAAAATCACGATCAAGAACGAATTGCCCATTACGTTCCAAAAGACAAATTGCGAGCTTGGACAAACCTTCTTTTGGTTCAGAAAGGCGCGTTGTTGTTTTACAACGGCCAAGAATTTGCTTTAGACGAAAAGCCAGATATCTTTAACGAATATCGATTTGACTTTTCAAAGGGAGATCTGAATTTTGAGAGTTTCTTGAAAGAGTTGTTGAATTTAAGAAAACAAACCGAAGTGATAAGATACGGACAGATGCACATGATAAGGAATAACGCACCAAATGAGGTCATTTCAGTCCTAAGAAAAAATGACAATGCCGTGTTACTTTACATCGGCAATTTGGAGGGGAAGCCCCAAAAGATCACCTTAGAGTTTGGTCAAGATTTCTCAGATGTCTACATCCACGCTTTCGATCATGTCAAGCGTGAACCCCACACGTTTTACATCGACAAAAATGGAAAAAGCACTTTCGAAGTCGACGATTATCTTTTGCTCTCGAGTGTGATAAAAAATGGATGATGTGAGATTATTCGAAAAAGAAATTGGATTTCGGAAATATCAAAAAGACAGTTGCTGGGGTGGTTTCCAAGTTGATTTTGATAGGCACACGGCCTTCATGTATCCTTCCATGGTTTCTCCTATTAACCTGGGAATATCTCTTTTAAGCGTGAATCTAAAGGGAGAAAAATTGTTTGCCATCAAAGTGAAGGAAGCCTTTCGTTCTCGAACGGACAAGATCGTCAGAAGAATGAAGGAGATTGGAAACAGAGGGATCAAATCTCTTTTCACAAAAGGAACACGGTGGGCTGTTGACACGGCATTTGGTGAGGAAGAGGATATGAAATATACGGAATTTTCTGGGGTTTTCTCATTTTCAGATCCAACCGTTATAAGTCACGAAGCTTTTGAAGTGGCTAAAGAATTTTTGACCGATTTTTCGGATTTTGAGATAAAATTTTGGAGAATGGAATCTGTTGAAGATCATAAGTCATTAAAAGAAGGCAGTATGTACATCACGGTTTTGGGAGGACCTGGAGGATTTTCAGATACCGTTGTCACTGAGTTGAAAAAATCGAAATACTCCTCCGATGAAGGTAGAGCGAGTTACAGTGCCCTGGCATGTGTCGCAAACTACGCTTGGGCAAGAAGACAGATTGTAAAGGGATTAATAGAGATGGCCGTTTACGATGCGTTTGGAAAAAGCATCAAAACCAAGAAACTGTGGGATGAAAGTCTGAACATAATTTACGATGACGGTCAAACTTTAACATACAGAAAAAATGCGGTTGGAAATCTTTTACCTCGTCTGTGCAAAGATGAAAATGGAATTTTTTTCGTGGACAACGATGGTAAAATCGGCAGGATGGTGTCAATTGATGTTTGATTTCATTCACGCTTTTTTCAACGAACTGAAAATCGTTTACAGATCAAAGATGATGATTGTCATGACGGTGGTCATACCTGTGGTCACCATGGTTGTCATGGGTTTGATTTTTCCGAACGTGTCAAACATGAAAAATTACAAGATAGCGGTTTACAACGCCGACAAAGGCGTCTATTCCAACCTAGCAATGTCTTTAGTGTACGCGATGATCAGGGGACGAACGCTTGTTCGAGTCGGAAGCAAGAAAGAGATGGATAAACTCTTAAACAATGGTTCTTACGACGGTGCCATACTCGTCCCAAAAGGATTCTCAAAAGCCGTGGAAGATGGGAAAAGATTCGATCTCGTATTTATTCCTTCCACGATCAACATTCAAACTTCCGTGATAATATACAACACTTTCAAAACCCTCTTGTCCGAAATTGGAAATGCTGTTGTGGTGCGTAATGTGCTGGAATTGTATAAAAATCCCAAAAACAGAGTTCCGATTGCCATACCCAAACTCACCATTTTGGGTTCTTCCGACAAAAAAATGAACTACGTGAATTTCATGATACCTGGTTTTGCCGTGTTGATCGCAATGGCAAGTGTCTCCATCACGCTCTCAACTTCAGTTTCATACGAAAAAGAGCATGGCGTACTCAAAGGAATCCTGATAAGCAGTGTGAACAGACCATTGCATGTGCTTGGAAAGATCGCGGCACACACAATAGATGGAACGTTTAAGGGATTGTTGGCACTCATCGGTGCTCAACTTTTCTTCTCTAGCGGTTTGGGAACGCCTTTCAGATCCATTTTCGTATTGCTGATAGGGGCATTCGCATTTGCGGGAATTGGAATGGTCATATCCACAATTTCTCCGAGTCAGCGACTTTCAAACATATTGAGTCTCGGTTATGTATTGCCCTCCGTTTTCGTGAGTGGGTTGTTTTTACCCATCCACCAGATGCCAAAGATCGCACAACTTATCTCGAAGGCATTTCCAATAACCTTTATGGCGGATGCCATACAAAGAATGAACATACTCAACTACTCGATACCGGATGTCTTTTGGGGAGACATTTTCCCATTGATACTGTATTCGGCAATCTTTGTAACACTTGCAATCGTTCTCTTTTTTAACATTGAAAGAATTCAGAAGGTGGGTTAAAAGGTGATTCTGAGATGTTTACCTGAATTTGTAGAAGAAATATGGGGTGATGAATCTTTAGCTCAAATTTATGGCAGAAGTGGTAAAATAGGTGAGGTTTGGCTGTGTTCCAACTATCCCGGACATGAAACAAGCCTTGTAAACGAAAAAAGTGAAGTAACAGATTGGTCATACGTGAATAAAAAATGGGGGTTCGATCGATTTCCCTTTCTCGTTAAACACATTTATTCCGCCAACTGGCTTTCGGTGCAGGTACATCCCAATGATGAGATGGCCAAAAGAGTTGGCGAACCGTGGGGAAAACCAGAGATGTGGTATTTTCTCAAAGGCGGAAAGATCATAAATGGCCTCAACCCCGGAGCGCTTGAAAAGCTGAAAAGTGGCTCCAGAAGCTGGGAATCTCTTTTGCACTTTACCACTGTTAAAGCCGGCGAAGCCATGTACATATCTCCCGGAACTGTGCATGCCATGGGCCCAGGTATAGAAGTTTACGAATTTCAATTGACGTCTGACATGACTTATAGATTCTACGATTGGGGAAGAAAGAGAAAAACACATTTCAAAGAGGCATTGGAAGCTGCACGTGAAGTGATCGCCAAACCTTTTATTCTTAAAGATTTCTCGACGCCGTACTTCACGGTTCGAATGCTGGAAAATTACGGTACTCTCAGTGTGAAAAAGAACACGGTTTATCTCGTAGAGACGGGCGAATTTGCCAACGAAGAATTCCACGTACCTACGGCATTTGTGGCTATGGATTACGGTGAAAAGTTGCACGTCAAGGGAAGAGTATTCGAAATGGAGGTACCACGTTGAGCGTAAAGGAAACGGCTTTTTCAGCACTTGAAGACGTCTTAAACGATACTCTGGAAAAAGCATCACATCTTTTTCAATCGAAAAGAGCCACGTTTGAAAAAATCGTCTTTCCCAAAATGACGAAGATGAAAGTCGTTGAAAAGGCTACCGGAACTGTTAGAAGCGTTTCTGTTTACAGAGATATCATGGTGCAGGACGAATATGAATTTGATAGAATAAAAATCGTTCGAGAAGTTGGAGTGGTGTTGACTTCCGATATGGAGCTTGCACGCCTCGAAATACTACACATTTTTCATGAAAACAAAGAGAACGAAAAAGCTTATATTTCAGAAATTGGATTGGGAGACATACCAACACTCGCGTTGTTCATAGGAAGTCTTGAGATAGATATGGAAGGAAAATGATTTCATATTTCTTTGTAGCTCTTTCCAAATATCCAATTCCTCCTCTCATTTACAGCTCATCTGTTCCATTGAAAAAAGGCTCAAGGGTGATCGTACCGGTTAGAAATGCCAAACGAACGGGATACGTTGTGGGCAAAGCCTCCGCTCCCACTTTTAAAACTCGTGAGATAATGGAAATAATAGATAAAGAACCCATAATAAGCGAAAAAATGTTGCTTTTAGCTCGTGAAATGGCTGAAAAGTACGCATCACCGATCGGTGAAATACTCGATTTGTTTTTCCCCCCTTCAAGATTGAAGGGTTTAAAGCCAAAAGTAAAAACCAACAAATACATCACTTTAAAAGCCTCCATATCGAATATACTCAGTTCACACTTGGGTTCGAGGGAATCCGAACTCATCGAACAACTTTTAGAGTCGAACACGATCGAGTATTCAACCGCGTTAAAAAAAATCCCACGTTCGACTATTCAGTCTCTTCTCAGAAAAAATTTTATAGAGATCGTCGAATTTGAAGGTGAGCCTCCTTCAGAAAAAAAAGTATCCCTGAATGAAATCCAAAAGAAAATCGTTCAAGAAATACTGTTAACCCCTCAAAAACCACATCTAATATACGGTGTCACGGGTTCTGGAAAGACGGAGGTCTATTTTGAAATTGCAGACCAAGTTTTAAAAACAGGGAAAAAAGTCTTGATCCTCGTTCCAGAAATCTCTCTCACCCCCCAGCTTCTAATTCGAACCAGGGCAAGATTCCCACAATACAACGTCGGCATCTATCACAGTTCTTTGGGAACTTCAAGAAAAATCGAATGGAACAATGCGATAAAGGGAAAAACGGACATTCTTCTTGGAACAAGAAGTGCCATTTGGGTACCCATCAAAGATCTCGGCCTCATCGTTGTGGATGAAGAGCAAGACGAATCCTACAAACAATACGCCATGCGCCCTTACTACAACGCCGTTGACGTTGCTCAAAGACGGGCGGAAATTGAAGAGGCGATCTTCGTTCTTTCCTCGGCCACTCCACGAGTGGAAACTTATCACCTCGCTCACACTGAAAAAATCACGTTACACGAGATACATTTTCGCCCATTTGGGAAAATGCCAGAAATTTCCGTTGTGGATATGCGTCACCGCAAAGGCGAAATATTATCGGACGAACTTGTAAGAGAGATGGACAAAACGGCACGAGATGGAAACCAGACGTTCCTTTTTGTCCCTAAAAAGGGATTCTCCACACGTGTTCAATGTCTCGATTGCGGCTACATATTTACCTGTCCGAACTGCGACGTTGCTCTCACATATCATAAAAACCTCAGAATGTTGAAATGCCACTATTGTGGACATACAGAACCATTCCCCGACAAATGTCCGATCTGTGGTTCTAAAAATGTGGTACGAGGCGGAGTTGGAACTGAAAAAGTGGAATACGAAGTCAGCAAGATATTTCCCGGCCTCAGGGTTAAACGAATCGATAGAGAAGAGATAAACAACGTTGAAAGCCTCGAAACGGTTCTAAAAGAAATTTCACAGATGAAAGTAGACATAGTTGTGGGAACGAAAATGATAACCAAGGGCCTTGATTTTCCCAGAGTCGCGCTCGTTGGCGTGGTGGATGCCGATCACACCTTAGCAATGCCGGATTTTCGTGCAACGGAACGCACCTTTCAACTCATATCCCAGATGTCTGGGCGCGCAGGACGGGGGGTTTTGGGTCATGTGATAATTCAAACCAGAGAGCCGCTCAATTCGGCTTTGCGCTCAATAGTAAGTGGAAACGCCGATGATTTTTACAGAACCGAGATCGAAAGAAGAAAAAAACTCGACTATCCCCCTTTCAAAGAATTGATACTGATAACATCGCTTGGAAAAGCACCAGACATGGCAAAAAAAAGAATTGACACGGTTAAGAAAAAGATAGAGGATGGTCCGTTTGAAATTCTTGGACCGGTTGAATCTCCGATTTTCAAACTCATGTCTGTCTACCGATACCAGCTTCTTCTAAAATGTGATGATCTCCCTAAAAGTGTGGACTTTCTGGTAAAGCGTTTAACCCAAAACACGTTGGGATTCGATCCGACAAGCACTTTGAAGATCGACGTTCAACCGTATTCAACTTTTTGAATGGTATAATGTAGTGAGAAAGCCTTAAAAAGGAGGAGGAAAAGATGAGAACCCATCCATTGATATCTCAGGCAAAAGAAAAAATGGAAAAATCGATTGAGGCCATTAAAAACGAGCTCAACCATTTGAGAACGGGAAGACCTTCCGCTTCGCTTCTCGAAGAAATAAAAGCGGACTATTACGGTACTCCCACTCCCATCTCTCAACTATCAACGATATCCGTGAGCGAATCGAGGACACTTGTGATAAAACCTTGGGATCGCAACATGATAGGTGTCATAGAAAAAGCCATTCAAGCTTCAGATCTTGGGATAAATCCGGTAAATGACGGAACAGTGGTGAGGCTGGTTTTTCCTTCACCAACAACTGAACAACGTAAACATCTCAGCAAAAGAGCCAAGTCAATGGTTGAAGAGGGAAAGGTTGCCGTTAGAAATGTTCGCCGAGAGATCATGAAGGAGATAAAGGAAAAGAAGGAAAACGGAGAAATACCAGAAGATGATGCAAAATCACTCGAAGACGAACTTCAAAAAGTAACGAACGAGTACGTCGAAAAACTGGACGGGGTGTATTCTGAAAAAGAAAGGGAGATAATGGAATTTTGATCCCAACACACCTTGCAATCATTATGGATGGAAACGGTAGATGGGCTACCAAGCGTGGAATGCACCGTTCACAAGGGCATTGGAAGGGAGCTGAAGTTGCGCAAAATGTTGTGAGGTGGTGTAACGACAAAGGAGTAAAATTTTTAACACTCTTTTCTTTTTCCACCGAAAATTGGAAAAGGCCTCCAGAAGAGGTTCATGCGATATTTCTCATATTGGCGAAATACCTCAGAGACAAAACCGATGAGCTCGCTGAAAACAACGTGAAACTCAACTTTATAGGTGATATAGACGCACTCAACAAAGAAGTAAAAGAGGTATGCACTCAGGCTAAAAATCGCACTTCCAAATGCAATGGAATGGTGCTGAACGTGGCACTGAACTACGGTGGAAGACACGAAATCTTGAAAGCAGCCAAAGAATGGAATGGGCAGGATGATTTTGAGTCACACCTTTACACGGTTGGTCAGCCAGATCCAGATCTTTTGATCCGAACCGGTGGTGAAATGCGAGTGAGTAATTTTATGCTGTGGCAAATGGCTTACACCGAACTTTACTTCACAGATGTTTTGTGGCCAGATTTTACCGAAAAAGATCTCGACAGCGCCTTTGAAAATTTTTCTCATCGTCGCAGAAAGTACGGTGGAGTAATTTGAGAAAAGAGAGAAAATTGAGGTTGTTGACCGCCGCCGTTGCCGTGCCATCGTCCATCTTGTGCTTTACCAATTACTGGTCATTGGTAGGTCTTGTCGCAATCGCCATTGGGCTTGCAGGGTATAACTACATAAACGTCGTTTTGGAAGGTTCGAGAAAAATACACAGATTTTTTTACATTTTTGCCATTCCAGGATTGGCCGTGGCCTTTGGGATCTTCATCGCTGATCCGATTAAAATCGTTGCCATCTACGCGGCAACAATGGGGTTTGGATTTTTCTTATCCATCGCTTTTAAAGATCCAAATGAAACGATCGAAAGAAACATCGCCTACGGTTCTTTGGGGCTTTGGTATCTATCATTTAACCTTTCGTTCTTCATCGCAGTTTATCACAGGTTTGATTCTATCTATTCTCTGGCGTTGCTTGGAGCCATTTATTCATACGATTCGGCCGCGTATTTCGTCGGCACGAAATGGGGAAGACATAAATTTGTCAAAAGGATAAGCTCGGGTAAGTCACTCGAGGGAATCGCGGGAGGATTTGTATTCACGGTTGTTTTCTTTTTCATATACGATGCGATACTCACACCTTTTTTTGGGTGGAGACATTATTGGTGGGGATCGATACTCATCATATCTTTGGCAATAACGTTGTTCGATACGGTCGGAGATTTGACACAATCGGTTTTCAAGAGAAACAGACAACTCAAGAACGCCGGCATTCTGCTACCAGGACATGGCGGCTTTTGGGATAGAATCGACGGTCTGGTCATCACCACACCGATATATTTTATAATACTTGAATTACTGAAATATTTTCACCTCCTAACGATGAAAGGATGAGAAAAAGTTGAAAAAATTACTTTCTAAAGAGATAAGGAAAACCTTTCTTGATTTTTTTGAGTCAAAAGGACATCACATATTACCAAGCGTTTCGCTGATTCCAGATGATCCTCAGTTACTCTTCACAGTGGCTGGAATGGTACCGTTTAAAAAAATATTCTGGGGATTAGAAAAGCCAACGCACAAAAGGGTGGCCACAGTCCAAAAATGCCTCAGGACGAACGACATAGAGAATGTTGGGAAAACGCCTCGACATCACACTTTTTTCGAGATGCTCGGTAATTTCTCATTTGGTGACTATTTCAAACGTGAAGCAATAGAATACGCCTGGGAGTTTTTGACAAAACAATTGGAAATTCCGGAAGAGAAATTGTGGGTCTCAGTGTATGAGGACGATGAAGAGGCTTACAATATATGGACAAAGGTCGTTGGAGTCGATCCAAAAAAAATGGTTAAGATGGGAAGAGACAACAATTTTTGGGGTCCAGTTGGTCCAAGCGGACCATGTGGGCCAGATTCGGAGATCTTCTACGATCTGGGCCTTTTGGTAAAAGAATGTCCAGATCCCAAAAATTGCACACCTGCTTGTGATTGCGATAGATTTCTTGAGATATGGAATCTCGTTTTTACAGGTCTCTACCAAGACGAAAATGGGAAAATTGGTGAACTGGAACAAAAGAACATCGATACGGGCATGGGATTAGAACGTGTTGCGTCTGTACTTCAAGGGGTCGAAAATGATTTTGAAACGGATTTATTCATACCGTTGATCCAACAAGCACAAAATATTTTCAACATCAAATACGGTGAAAATCAAAAAAGAGACGTTTCGATGAGAGTGATAGCCGATCACAGTCGCGCGGCAGCTTTTTTGATAGCCGATGGAATCTTTCCTTCTAATACAGAGCGAGGTTACGTTCTTAGGCGTATCATAAGACGAGCTGTTCGACATGGAAAGCTCCTTGGCATGAATGAACCTTTTCTCTACAAATTCATTGACACCGTCAACGAAGTAATGGGTGATTTTTATCACGAGGTTCCTGAAAGACTTGAATTCATAAAACAAACCGTGAAAATCGAAGAAGAAAAGTTCTTTAAAACTCTCGATCAAGGTCTTTCACTGATCGAAAAAATAATTTCATCTTCTTCGACCATTTCGTCCGCAGAGGCTTTCAAATTGTACGACACATACGGTATGCCCTTGGACATAACACTTGACATAGCATCGGAAAGGGGTGTAAAAGTCGACGTAAAAGGATTCAACGCCCTTATGGAAGAACAAAAAATGAGGGCCAGAAAAAATAGGGGGAATAAATTTTTCATAGACAACACCTACGAATCTTTGGCTGACACAAAAACAGAATTTCTCGGCTATGATCTTTTGGAATCAAAAGCAATCGTCGTGGCCATACTGTCTCAAGGAAAGAAAGTCAAACGTTTAAACACCGGTGAAGAGGGCGAAGTGATCTTCAATCAAACGCCATTCTACGCTGAAAAAGGTGGTCAAATTGGAGACACAGGTGTGTGCGAATTCGAAACCGGAAGTGCGAAAGTTCTTGACACTTACATGAAAGGCCCCGTGCACGTCCATAAAGTAAAAATCACATCTGGTACCCTCGAGGTCATGTCAAATGTAAAGCTTAAGGTGGATGTTGAACGTAGAAAATCCATTGCCAGAAACCATACTGCAACCCACTTGTTGCATGCCGCTTTGAGAAAAGTGATCGGCGAGCACGTCAAACAAGCCGGTTCCTTGGTTGGGGTGGAGAGACTGCGATTTGATTTTACCCATTCCAACGCACTCACAGCGGAACAACTTACAGAGGTTGAAAAGATGGTCAATTCTTACATCTTTAAAAGCATCCCGGTTCTCACAAAGGTGATGCCGTTGGAAGAGGCAAAGAAAACAAATGCGATGGCTTTGTTTGGAGAAAAATATGGTGACAGAGTCAGGGTTGTCAGTGTAAACGAGTTTAGCATGGAACTCTGTGGAGGAACTCATGTTTCCAACACCGGAGAAATAGGTCCGTTTATCATTACAGAAGAGCGTGCCGTCGCGTCGGGTGTGAGAAGGATTGAGGCCATAACAGGCTGGAATAGCTTGGAGTCTTTTAGAAAGATTCGAACAAAAATGTCGCTTATCTCCAAAATACTCGAAACTTCTGAAAATGGAATAGAGTCTAAAATCGAGACGCTTTTGAGAGAAAACAAAAAACTCAAAAACGAAAACGACTCCTTGAAACGAAAAAACATTTTAAACGATTTGAAGAAAGAAGTTGACAAAGCCAAAAAATCAGGACATGATTTTGTGGTATTTGAAGCTCCAGGAATATCATCTTCGGAGATCAGAAATTTGGCCGATTCGGCCGTCAACATGTTGGGAAACGGTGGAATAGCCGTGGTGGTTAGCTCAAATGGAGAAAAAACTTCCTTTGTGGTCAAATCCAAGAATTTCCCCATCAAGGCCAAAAAAATAGCGGAAAAAGTTGCGGCGTCTTTTAACGGAAGGGGCGGCGGACGTGACGAAATGGCGCAAGGCGGTTGGAATGGTAAAGCCAACATTGACAAAATCAAAAGGCTCGTTGGAGAATTCAAAAAAATATGAGAAGAGAGGTGAAAAAGTCAGTTTATTCCTTCAACTGACCACAAAGTTTGAAAAAAAGTTTCACTTTGATAGAATTGTTGATCGTTTTGGCAGTTATTGCCGCACTCATAGCGGCGATTATACCAACGGGAATTTATGCTATAAAAAAAGCCAAAGCAACTACGGTGGCTTTGAATCTTTCAGAAATATCCCAAATAGCAATCCAAGAATTTTATCTATCCCATAACGACTCGATCACCATCAATGATATCAAACCATATTTTTCAACCGGAGAAAGCAAAATTTTAAAAAACTACTCTGTGAAGACTGTTATGGGAGCCACGGTTGATCACGTTTATATATGGTACAACGGAATCGATGTCAGTGCCTCGATGGTGAGAAAAATTTTTCATCCTGTGGTTTCGACCGATGATGACAAACCAATGTTGATCATGACCGTAAAAAAATACTGGTGAAGTTCACAGAAAAAAGAGGATCTCTTCGAGATAGTGTGAATAACATATTTTGAATAACAGCATTCTTTGACATTTTAGTACCGCTTTACAAGCGGTGAGTGTAATCTTTTGAAGCCTTGTCAAAACTGATTCGCTCTTTTATTGGAATCTTTGACCACAGCGTCATCCTGAAAGTTCCGTAGGAACTATTCAGGACCTCCAAGCAACTAACAAGGTG
>WFSH01000098.1 GCA_015486145.1 Mesoaciditogaceae bacterium | reverse complement strand
GTGGAAAAGGTGAAAATTGGCATAATCATATGTGATCGTTACCGAACATGTGGAGGAGGTAAGTGTTTAAGAGCTTTAAAAAACAGAGAAGGTGCTTTTAGTGCTTATGAGGGAAAAGATGTGGAGCTCGTGGGTTACACGACATGCGGTGGATGTCCAGGGGGGAATATTGAATACGTACCAGAAGAGATGAAGAAAAATGGAGTGGATGTTATCCATCTTGCCACTGGGATGATCGTGGGATATCCACCTTGTCCATACGTTGAGTATTTTAAAAAATTCATAGAAGAAAAATATGGCATAAAAGTAGTCGTGGGCACACACCCGATTCCGCAAAAATACTACACGACACACACTTCTTTGAGAACTTGGGAATCAGACGAATGGAAGGCACTGATATCACCAACATTATCCGATGAAAAAACTCGGCTGAGCTATGATTAAAATATGTTTTTTATTGCTGAAAAATCTGGAGGCGAGAAAATGAAACGATTTTTAGTGGTTTTCGTGTTGTTTCTGATGATATTCTCTTTTGCTTTTGGCGAACAAATGTTTCCAAATGTGCAATTAAACGTGGCGAGAGAATTTATGGCTTATCTTTCAAATGGAAATTTTTCAACTGCTGAAGAAAATTTTGCTCCACAAATGGCAGAAGCGCTTCCAACTCAAAAATTGGAAGCGCTGTGGGAAACTCTTGAAAATAAAGCGGGAAAGTTTGTTCAGATCGTTAACATGAAAGCCATCAAAAGCGGGAATTATGTGGTTGTTGTGGCAAACACCAAATTTCAAAATGCCTATCTTGAGTTCAAGATTGTTCTAAACAATTCGCTGCAGATCGCGGGATTATGGGTATCTCCTGGGAAAGCACCCAAGTACACACTTCCCAGTTACGTTAACCTTTCAAAATTTACGGTAAAAGAAATAACCATAGGTAAAAAGTGGAAATTACCGGCGGAATTAACCATACCAAAGGGTAAAGGTCCTTTCCCGGCTGTTGTTCTCGTTCCGGGTTCTGGCCCTTCCAACATGAACGAAAAAATCGGACCCAACCAACCGTTCAAAGACATCGCATATGGACTTTCAACAAAGGGAATAGCGGTTTTGAGATACGACAAACGCGCGTACGTTTACGGAATGAAAGCCACACCCATCACCGTTGAAAACATGTATCTTGAAGACGCATCCAAAGCTGTAAAACTTATGGAAAATGAGCCATTTGCGAGCAAAGTGTTTGTTCTTGGACACAGCCTTGGTGGATATCTCGCGCCGGAGATAGTGAAAGAAAATCCCAAAGTCTCTGGAATAATCATGCTCGCCGCTCCTGCAAGACCCCTGGCAAAGCTGATGATAGATCAGCTTGAATACATTTTGAAGTTGTCACCCAGCAGTGCCCAAAAGATTCAAAAAGTGTTGAACAAGGTAAAACTCATAGAAAAGCATCAACTTAAAGGTGACGAGTTCGTGATGGGAGCACCGGCGAGCTATTACTACGAGCTTGAAAAATACGCTCCGATAGCGATTCTGAGAACGTTGCATAAACCAGTTCTCATATGTCAAGGTGGAAAAGATTACCAAGTTACAAGTAAAGATTTTAACATGTTCAAGAAGGCATTCGAATACAATTCACTTTTCACGTTTAAATGGTATCCAAATTTGAGCCACATATTCACCACAGTTAAAGGCATTCCATCTCCTTTAAACTACGAAGCAGCGGAACATGTTTCTCAAAAAGTTATTCAAGATTTGGCAAATTGGATCAAGTCACATTGAAGCATAAGGCACGTAATCCAGAAGAATCTGCGGATACGTGCCTGTTTTTCAGACTTTTTCAAGCGATGATGCCTGGAGAATTGCCCAACTATTCGTAATCACCGGCGCTATTTTTTTCTTTTCTCTTATGTAAGAAACTATGAGGTCAGCCATTTCCACGTTGATCTCCTTTATGGGTTTTTTGCCTATAAACATCGTGTATCCCCCACTTCCACCGCCTTGATAACTGTTGACAGCTATGGTGTACTTTTTTTGTAGATCAAGTGGTTTGCCGTTCCTTTCAAGTTTTATCACTCTTTCTCCGACTTTCCTTTCCAGGTCAACAATGTAGGAAATGCCTTTGAATATGTTGTACTTGTACCCCTTTAATTTTCCAGACTTTACTATCTCTCCATTTTCAAAATCAAAATACGTGGCGGAATGCTCTATCATTTCCTTTATTTCTTTTCCAGTTAACTCAAACACTTTTAGGGTGTTTGAAAAAACGTAAACTCCCATGACATTTCTTCTCGTGATGATGCCTTTTTTCCATCCATGTACTTCCGGAGAAAAAATAGAAGTTGCCGAAATTTCTGCTCCGGAATAATAAAGTTGAACATCGTTTATGAGATTCACGAGTGACGTTTCGTGGGTGCGTCCATACATCACATCCGGAATGTAAAAATCACCAAGGGCTTCACCGATGGGTTCGTCAAGCCATTTTTGAACGGCCATCTGATACGGCCTTTCATCCCTTAAAATATTTTTATCCGGAGGAACATCCTCAGGACTTAAAAGTTCCACATCGCTTTTTTCGACTTTCCACTTGGTATTATCGTAAAAGAGACTTAATTTTATCTTTCCAAGCATTTTGCCATTACTAGCGGCCATCACCACAGGTACCTGCTTTATCTTTGTGGCAAACGACTTATGTTGGTGTCCAAATATGAAAGCCGCGACTCCATCAAGTGTCGTAGCCATTTCATAACCCTGGTTTTCTCCGGTTAACTCGGCAATCACCTCTGCAGTTTCCGGATCTCTTTCGAGTCCCCCGTGATATCCTATTACCACTATATCTATTCCCATCTTCTGAAATCTTTTAACGTAAAGTTTAGCCACTTCAATCGGATCTGCAAATTCAAGGTCTTCTATGTGTTTGGGTTCTTCCCAGAAAGGAATGTATTTGGTAGTTAAAGAAAGATAAACGACTTTTGGGCCATCGTCAAAGTTGAAGATTGTGTATCCTTTCCCAAATTTAGGTTCCTTTGTTTTTTTGTCGACTATATTTGCAGAAGTCACAGGGAATTTGGCTTCTGATATGGCTTTTTCTAAAACCTTCCGTCCAAAGTTGAATTCATGATTTCCAATAGTCATAGCATCACACTTAAGATAATTGAGAGCTCTTATGGTTGGATCGATATCGGAATTGTCAACGGTCGCGTGATAAAATTCCAAAGGGGAACCTTGAATGGAATCACCATCATCCAAGTACAACACGTGCTTTTCTTTTGTCCTTATCTCCTTTATCATTGTGGCAATTTTTGCCAAGCCCGACTTTATCGGCTTTTTAGTCCAATAATCGATTGGGAAAATGTAACCGTGCACGTCGGTGGTCGTCAAAATTGTGAGTTCGAAACTCTTCATGCTTATCTACCTTCTTTATTTGACCGTTAGTTTTCTATTTTACTTTATATGTTCCGCAAAATCAAGCTATCTGTTGGACATCAACCAAATTTTAAAAATAGGATCTATTATCTGGTATTTGGCATTCTTCTCTATGATATCAGATTTTTCAAGGCTTTCAAGGCTTCTTTTTACACTTCCGGCGCTCATTTTTACCGAATACGGAGACTTATCCAGCGAAAGAGCTTTCAGAATTTTTTTCTGGTTGGGGTTAAGTTCATCCCAAATACTCTCGTATGCGGCTTTTTCGCTTGCCATGATCCTTTCCAACGCATCTTTTAACAATTCAGAATTTAACTTGCCTCTTTCATGTGCCAGAAACCACAGATGGTAACACAACGCCTGCACGTAATAAGCTTGCCCAGAAGTGATTTGATATATTTCATGGCATGTATCGCTTTCTATCGTCAGTCCCGTTTTTTCAAATTTTTGGGTGACAAAATTGGTAACAGAGTCTTTTGACAAATTTTTGAGCTCATATACCTGAGTAAATCTGTAAAAAGGCTTTTGAGGATTTGAAAATATTCTTTTCATCATGGATCTCTTGCTTCCAGAAAAGATAAAGACAACATTTTGAAAAAACTGAAATTCTTTTCTCAACAGAGCTATGATGTCCACGTTTGTGATGTTCAGTATCTCTTGAAACTCATCCAGGACTATCACAAACTTTTCATTGAACCTTTCAGGGAGTCTGATCACGCTTTCAATGTCTTGTTTTGAATCAGAACTCATTTCAAAGTTCAATTTCAAAACGCCAAGATCAAGCGCCACGTTTGAACGAACCTTTATGAGATTATTGAGATCTTTCAAGAATTTCTTGATTCCCCCCAAAGATTCAAATATCGAAGAGACGTACTTGTCCAGAAAGTCATTCAAGGTAGTGATACCCATGAGATCTATGTAAACTTTTCTGTATTCTGTGAGATCATCGATCAACTTGATTATCATAGAAGTTTTGCCGTATCTTCTCGGTGATATAACAGACACACTCATACCAGACCTAAGTGCTTGCGATATTTCTTTCATCTCTTTGTTCCTGTCACAAAAATCTTCGCTTTTTACAACCATTCCAAACTTAAAGGGATTCTCCATGATTTTCTCCTCGCATTTTGCGACCTCGCATTTTGCGATAGGATTATATCATCTTTTTCAGCAAATTCATCAAATTAAATCATCGCCTTTTTTCCATTTTTTGTACACTTTTAAATGGTTCTCTTCATTTTTGTATGGGTAAAAAAACATGACGAATCTCTATTTTACGACTGATGTCGACAAATGCCTTGTTATCAAACAAAAGAATAAACACCCTTGAAGTCTTCGCCAAAACATATGAAGACGCCATACAAGATGTGAAAGAACAGAGCAAGATTGCACAGTGTGCAATGTACTCTTGCTTTCACGACCAAAGCGATAGCTGCGATGAGAGGCACAGGATGTGCCGAGAAAGCGAATCTAACAGGATGTTAGTATGCAGCGTGCTCTGTTTTTTTGTCATTCTGAACTTGATTCAGAATCTCGATTCACCTTGTTAGTTGTTTGAAGATCCTGAATAGTTCCTACGGAACTTTCAGGATGACGCTGTGGTCAAAGACTCTAATAAAATAACGAATCAGTTTTGACAAGGCTTCAAAAAGATTACATTCACCGCTTGTAAAGCGGTACTAAATTGTCAAAGAATGTCGTTATTCAAAAATACTACTACGCACACTAT
>WFSH01000097.1 GCA_015486145.1 Mesoaciditogaceae bacterium | reverse complement strand
GTATCACTCCCATTTGAATGTGAAAAGCGATATTCCAGTTCCAACAATGAAAACAATGGCAAGTACTATGAAGTCCACCGTGAAACTACCAATTTTGGCTCCGAACCATCCACCGTTCAACAAATCCACTCCATAAGTGAACGGTATTACCCTCGCGATATTTTTCATCACCGGCGGCATGAGCTGAATGGGATAAACTGCTCCTGTCAGAAAGATCATCGGTAAATATATGAAATTTCCTATCACAGTCGCGGCTTTGGAATTTGAAGAAATGCTCGCAACCATCAAGCCAACCGAGTACGTGCTTATCGCCGTTACAATGTATGCCATAACCATTGCCCATGCATTTCCATAGAAATTCGCGTTGAACACTATCTTTCCAACTACAACAAGCAACAGCGCTCCTGCCATCGACATTACGAAATTCACGATGAACTGTGAAAACAATATTTGAAATGGGCTTATGGGTGTTGCCATGAATCTTTTGAGAATTTTCTTTTCTCTTGCCATGCTCACATCCACTGGAAAAGTGACAACTCCTGTGATCAATATGACTATCATCATGAAAGAAGGAATTTCAACGTCCACCATGCCATAACCTCCAAGTTGGGTCATTGGTTTGTTTCCAGACATTCCTCCAAATATGAGAAGCAAAATAGATGAGAAAAACAAAACGTAGAATACACTTGACGTGCTTCTGAAAAAAAGCCTGAACTCGTTTTTTGTCAGTGCGGCAAATGCTTTCATTTTATTTTTCCACCTCCAACGGCTCTTTTACGATGTTCAAATACACATCTTCAAGATTGGGCTTTACGATCGAAAATTCTCTAAATTCGACTTTTTTGCCCGTTAAATAATTCATGACATTTTTTACGATCTCTTCGTTTTTTCCATAAACGATATACCTTTCTCCGTCCTTTTTAACACTCTCCACGTTTTCTATCTTGCTTAATTCATCTACATCCAGATCATTTGCTTTGAATACAACCTTTAACTGCAGGTTGCTGGCTTTTATGAGTTCGCTCACCGTGCCAAGTGCTTTTATTTTCCCTGATTTTATGAAACAAATTCTGTCGCATAAATTCTCGGCTTCTTCCATGTAATGAGTTGTCATGAAGACGGTTTTGCCTTTCTTTTTTAACTTTTTTATCATTTCCCACACGTTTCTTCTCGCTTGAGGGTCTAATCCCGTAGTGATCTCGTCAAGAAATACTATCTTTGGATCCGGTATTAACGCCAAAACTATTGACACGGCTTGCTTTTGTCCTCCTGAAAGCTTTGAAATGTAAGAATCTTTCTTTTCGTAAAGTCCAAAATCTTTAAGCAAGAGCTCGTAGGAAAGGGTTTTGCTGTAAAGCGTTGAAAAAAGTTGGCATATCTCCCACACCTTTATTTTGTCTTGATACGACGTTTCCTGAAGCTGCACTCCTATCATGTTGTACAACCTTTTTCGATCCTTCAACGGATTTAAACCAAGCACTTCCACATTTCCTGAATCTGGCTTTCTCAATCCTTCAATACACTCAATAGTTGTGGTCTTACCAGCACCGTTTGGCCCCAAAAGTCCGAATATTTCACCCTCCTCAACCGAAAAAGACACATCGTTCACAGCTGTTATGTTCTTGTACCTCTTCACCAAATTTTCCACTTTTATGACCATGTTTTGCCCTCCTTGCCTGGTTTGAGTTATTATCTATTTGATAAATCTGTTATTTTCACACCCCTTGATTTGTCAATTTTATTCTTTCAATCCTCAAATATGAAAGAAGCCAAAATACGGCTATGAAGATCACCGCCACCCACCATGATTTGTCAAAATTGGTCATCAAAATCTTATCCAATATTCCCGCAAATGTTTTGTTTTCTTTCGCAAATGAACCGGCAATTTTGCCGCCAATAAGAAATCCACCTATCGATACCGCTGGACCAATGAACAATCTTCCGGGAAAGAGCGTTGACACGAAAACCGCAAGTGAAACGAACCCAAGCGATTTAAGCAATTCTATTGCAACACCTTTTATCAAGACGAGGGGAATTACATTGGTAGCTTTAGAAAGATGTTTAACACTCTCTGGAATTACGTTAAAGAGGTGCCATGTTACAAGGAAATCCCCCAGTCCCATAAAGAACGCGAAAAGAAAAAATTGAATCACGATGAACAATGTAAAAAGCGAAAATCTCCTCAGAAACCATTCTCTTTGACTCTTTCCCATGAGCACATGTGTTATGAGGGTTCCTTCCAAAACTTCTGTATTGAATGCAAGGTCTGAGAAAATAATGAGAAAAATAGCCGGTGCCAAGTTATCCGGTTGTGAGATGATGTTAAAAGCTGCACCAATAGCACCCATTTTATATCCCATCCAATTTTCAAATTCTATCGCCGCGATTATTCCTATAACAAAGAAAAAGGACTGTACGGCTATCCACGTTTTGTTCGAGAAAAAGGTTCTCACATGATCACCTTCATTTCGATCACACCATCTATCAAATCTTCAAATTGTTTCGGATTCGTTCCGGCAATTATCGCGCTCTTTCCATTCTTTTTGTGCCATTCAAGTTTTGAGAAAAGCCATGCCTCTCTTTTCTCATCCAAAGCCAGTTCCGGCTCATCCAAAATCAAAAGTTCCGGTGAATTTATCAAAGATAAAACGAGCTTCGCAGTTTTTCTCATCCCGTGTGATGACTTTTTGTATTTGGCTAAAAAGTTCACGTCCGTTTCTTTTTCTAAAGCTTGAAGATTATTCATGATCTCCTCTTTGTTCAATCCTTTTTCTTTTGCGAACAAGACAACGTTATCATGCAGTGTCAAATCTTTGTACAATCCCATTCCATCCACCACAATACCCACGTTTTTCAGAACGGATGGGAACTTGTGTGGCTCTTTTTCAAAGATCGTGATCCTTCCAGAATTCGGTTTAAAAAAGCCACAGATGAGTTTCAAAAGTGTGCTCTTTCCAGAGCCGTTGGATCCTTTTATGTAGAGAAATTCTCCCTTTACAAGATTAAATGAAAGGCCTTCCACGATCTTCAAGTGCTTGTATCCGAAGGAAATTTTTTCGATTGAAACGACACTTGTCAAGATTTCACCTCCAGTTTTTTAACGCATGAACGTTTTAGATTCCTTTCATGTTTTT
>WFSH01000096.1 GCA_015486145.1 Mesoaciditogaceae bacterium | reverse complement strand
TGAAAAGATTCGACAATTATTGGGCTGGACCTGCGAAGATCAAATACGCGATAATAAAGGTGATCAAGGAGTTCACCACAAGAAAATTGGATTTACTCAGAGGAAATGCGGATGTTATCACAGTTCCACCTTCATTCCTCAAACAAGTGATCAATGTGAAAAATGTGAATGTCAGTAAAAGTATTCCCGTCCTGGGCATCTACAATTTCTTCTTCAACTTCAACGTTCAGCCGCACAGTAAATTCTTGTATTCAGGAAAACTGAACGGAAACGGCGTTCCACCGGATTTCTTCTCAAATATAGATGTCAGAAAAGCGTTCGAGTATCTGTTCCCATACAAGACGTACATAAAAGATGTTTGGTATGGTCAGGGTATACATCCCAACAGTCCTATCCCCAAGGGATTATTGGGATACAGCAGCAACACACCTTCTTACAATTTTGATCTCAACAAAGCGATAGAGTACTTTAAGAAGGCTTACAATGGAAAATTGTGGAAGGTTGGCTTTAAAGTGGCCGTTGCTTATAACGTGACCGATCAAACGATGCAAATGGCGGCTCAAATGTTGAGTAGTTATGCGCGAAGAATAAATCCGAAATTCAGAGTAGTACCGGTTGGATTACTTTGGGCTTCGTTGTTGGATGATCAAGTGAATGGGAGTTTGCCAATATACGCGTTAGATTGGTTTGCCGATTATGCAGGACCATATGATTTTGCATATCCTTACCTTGCTTCAAGTGGTCCATACGGTGCGTCTCTTGGAAAGAACTTCATTGCTCTTGCCAAAAAAGAATTCGATCCACTCATCACCAAATCCATGAAGGTTACCGATCCAGCCAAACGGCAAAAGATCTATGAAGAGCTTAATTTGTTATCTTACAAGTACGCAACTATGATGTGGCTCATTCAACCATCTCGCCAAATTGTTTCCAGAAGCTGGTTGAAGGGACTTTATCCGGATAATTACAATCCCATGTTCAACAAAGAACTACTCTTCTACAAACTGTATAAGAAATAAAGAACGGTTGTTGAGATGATGAGAGCTCCCACTTTCAAGGTGGGAGCTTTTTTGAATATACTTCTTGACTTTTTACAGATGCCGGCTCGGTGGCTGGAATAGCCGTTGAATTTCATGGCTGTTTTGAAACAAAGGCTAAGAAACAATTCGTTTTCTTGACATGTTTCATGTTTGGGTGTAAAATACTAAATGTCAAAATTGAAAGGGCCATTAGCTCAGCTGGTAGAGCAACTGACTCTTAATCAGTAGGCCGCAGGTTCGAACCCTGCATGGCCCACCATAAAAGTAGAAGCCACCGCTTCTCACCTCCACCTTAGGGAAAGAGGTTGTTGTGATTTTAACAATGTAGAGTGAAGTGTACAATGGGTGGCAATGCCACCTAATTTTTTTGTAAAGGGTGTGATAAACATTAGAAAAGCTGGGCCAATGAAAAATGAGGAGATTCACTATTCCACGGTTCGTTTAATAGGCCCTGATGGGGCGCAGATAGGGGTGGTCCCAACCAGAGAAGCTCTTGAAAGGGCAAAGAGATATGGCCTTGATCTTGTTGTGGTTTCTCCAGGTGCAAAACCACCAGTTTGTAAGATAATGGATTTTGGTCGTTACATGTATGAACAGAGCAAAAAACAGAAAAAGGTTAAACTCAGCTCCAACGTTTTAAAGCAGATGAAATTCCGTCCAAAGATCGATGAGCACGATTATCAAACCAAGCTATCACATGTCAAGAGATTTTTGAAAGCTGGCAACAAGGTGAGAATTACGATCATGTTTCGGGGTCGTGAGATGGCTTTTACCGACAAGGGAAGAGAAATTCTCGATCGTATTGCAAAAGACCTTTCGGACATAGCAGAAGTGGAATCTCCGCCAGTTTTGGAAGGAAGAGACATGCGAATGGGACTCAAACCTAAAAAGGTTTCAGCTAAGGAGGATGATTAAAAGATGAGATTGAAAATGAAAACCAATCGAAGCGTGGCAAAAAGATTCCGAGTCACAAGAAATGGGAAATTGGTATATCAATCAGCCAACAGAAATCATAAAAACTATCACAAAAGCTCTTCGAGAAAGAGGAGATTGAACATTGGCTCAAACGTTTCCTCAGCCGATAAGCCAAGGATCAAAAGAGCTCTTGGAATATGAATTAAGGATGTGAAACTATGAGAATAAAAAGAGGCACTGTAAAAAGAAAGAAACATTCTAAAGTTCTCAAAGCGGCTAAAGGTTACCGTGGGGCAAGAGGTACGCGTTATAGACTCGCGAAAGAATCGGTAACTCGTTCCGGTGTTTACGCTTATGCGGGAAGAAAAGTGAAGAAGAGAGATATGAGAGCCTTGTGGATAACGAGGATAAATATTGCCGCGAGGAATGCTGGCCTTAAATACAGCGATCTTATTCACGGATTGAATCTTGCCGGAGTAAAAATTAACAGAAAAATGCTTGCAGATCTTGCCGTTTCGGATTTAAACACGTTCAATTCTTACGTTGAGATTGCCAAAAAGCAGCTGTCCGTTCAACAATAAAAAAATATTTGAAAAATGAACGCAGTTTTTGAATGCAATGGCGTTCTGAATCGGGAGGTGTAGGAAATGTCGGAAAAGTACGTGTATTTCTTCGCAAAAGGAAAAGCGGAAGGCAATGCTAAAATGAAAAACATTCTTGGTGGGAAAGGAGCTAACTTAGCCGAGATGACCAGTCTCGGGATACCAGTTCCTCCGGGGTTCACGATAAGTGCTGAGGTTTGTGATTATTATTACAAACATTCAAAAACATATCCCGAAGGCCTTAAAGAAGAGGTTGAAAAGAATCTCAAAGAGCTCGAAAGAGTATCCGGAAAGAACTTTGGAGATCCAAACAACCCACTTTTGGTTTCTGTCAGGTCGGGAGCTGCTGTTTCGATGCCCGGAATGATGGATACCATACTTAATCTTGGTCTTAACGATGAGACGGTTAGCGGACTTGCAAAGTTGACTGGGAATGAAAGATTCGCTTACGATGCTTACAGAAGATTTATCCAAATGTTTGGAGACGTTGCGCTTGGAATAGAACACGCGAAGTTCGAGAGAGAGATTGAAGCTATTAAAGAAAAACGTGGAATCAAGCTTGATACTGAAATGAACGTTGAGGATCTTAAAGAGCTTGTGGAACGTTACAAAGCTCTTTACAAGAAAGAAGGTAAAGAATTTCCTCAAGATCCCATGAAACAACTTTGGATAGCGATAGATGCCGTTTTTGGTTCTTGGATGAACAAAAGAGCCGTTGATTACAGAAGACTTAACAAAATTCCAGAGGGTTCACTTCTCGGGACAGCGGTGAGTGTGGTCTCCATGGTCTTTGGAAACATGGGAGACAACAGTGGAACCGGTGTGGGATTCACGCGAGATCCATCCACTGGCGAGAAACGTCGCTACGGTGAATTTTTGAGAAACGCCCAAGGTGAAGACGTTGTGGCAGGTATAAGAACACCGGAAAGTTTGGAAGGATTGCGAAAAGTTTCAGAAGAGGCTTACAATGAGCTTTTCAACATATTTGAGGTGCTTGAGAAACATTACAAGGATATGCAAGATGTGGAGTTCACCGTCGAAAATGGTAAACTTTACATGCTTCAAACAAGATCTGCCAAGCGGACCGCAAGAGCGGCAGTTAAAGTTG
This sequence comes from Mesoaciditogaceae bacterium, assembly GCA_015486145.1. GTDB lineage: Bacteria > Thermotogota > Thermotogae > Mesoaciditogales > Mesoaciditogaceae > WFSH01. The sequence goes on along the minus strand of WFSH01000096.1, from coordinate 16,393 downwards.
CGGTTGACATGGTTAATGAGGGTCTCATTACTAAAGAAGAAGCCGTTATGAGGGTTACGCCGGATCATGTGGATCAGCTTCTTCATCCGATGTTCGTTTTGGATGAGAAAAAGCGTGCAATGGAAGAAAATAGATTAATTGCGAAGGGATTGCCAGCCTCACCTGGAGCTGCAACTGGAAAAGTCGTTTTCTCAGCAAAAGTTGCTGAAGAACGTGGTAAAAATGAACCGATACTTCTTGTCAGGCCAGAAACTTCTCCGGAAGATTTGGCTGGAATGGTGGCTGCGCAAGGTATTTTAACCGCACGTGGTGGAAGAACATCACATGCAGCTGTCGTTGCCCGTGGAATGGGAAAATGTGCCGTTGTTGGTTGTGAAGCTATAGAGGTTGATGAAGAAAACGGCATGTTCAAAGTGGGAAATTTGACCGTTAAAGAGGGAGACTGGCTATCAATAGACGGTTCTACTGGCGAAGTCTTTCTTGGAAGTATAAAGGCGATCAAGCCTGAAGGACTTGAAGGTGAACTGGCAACTTTGTTGAGTTTGGCTGATGAGATACGCAGACTGGAGATACGTACCAATGCTGACACACCTCACGATGCCATGACGGCAAGGAGATTTGGAGCTGAAGGAATAGGTCTTTGCCGCACAGAACATATGTTTTTTGACAACGATAGGATTCCAGCTGTCCGTGAAATGATCGCTTCAGAAACAACCGAGCAAAGGGAAAAGGCACTCGAGAAGCTTCTTCCCATGCAAAAGGAAGATTTTAAAGGTATATTCAGAGAAATGAAAGATTTGCCAGTTACGATCAGATTGATAGATCCTCCGTTGCATGAATTTTTGCCCAAAGAAGAGGATGCCCAAAGAAGGCTCGCCAAGGATCTTAACATTTCATTTGAAAGAGTCCAAGAAATCGTTGAATCACTTCACGAATTCAATCCCATGATGGGTCACAGAGGGTGCCGATTGACGATCACCTATCCAGAAATAGCGGTTATGCAAACGAAAGCAATCATACTTGCGGCGATAGAATTGAAGAAGGAAGAAAATGTGGAAGTCAAAGTAGAGATCATGGTTCCTCTCGTGGGGCTTCTCAGCGAATTGCGTTATGTTAAAAACATAATTACGAAAACCGCAGATGAGTTGATCGAGAAAAGCGGGGTAAATATTGAATACCTTGTTGGAACGATGATAGAGGTACCGAGGGCGGCTGTGACAGCCGATCAAATAGCCTCAGAAGCTGACTTTTTCTCCTTTGGCACAAACGATCTGACGCAGATGACATTTGGATTCAGCAGGGATGATAGTGGAAAATTCCTCAACGACTATCTCGAAAAGGGTATTTTGAATGTGGATCCATTCAAGACACTTGATAAAGACGGGGTTGGTTCTCTGATAAAGATGGCTAAGGAAAAAGGTAAGAGTACAAATCCAAATCTTGAACTTGGAATATGTGGAGAGCACGGAGGGGATCCTGATTCTATTAAGATCGTTGATGAGATAGGATTGGATTATGTGAGCTGTTCACCGTACAGGGTACCTATTGCAAGACTTGCAGCAGCTCAATCAACTATCCAATTAAAACAAAGCAAATAAATCAAGATCGTAGGGGTACATGATTATGTGCCCCTTAAGCTTTTCAAGTGGCAAAAAGGAGATGTTTGGCTGTGGGTCAGTTGATTGAACTTCAGAAAGCTCTTTCTGCTAGCGCAGTTTACACTTTTAGCATCGGGAATCTGATCATGATAGGAATCGCACTTGTTATGATGTATATGTCATACAGACGCCATGCCGAGCCCCTGCTTCTTATACCTCTCGCATTTGGAATGATAATTTCCAATATTCCGCCGATATCTTCTGGGCTTTTTGCCGCCCCACATTTGGTGAATGGGGTTATGATCCCGGGTGGCTTGATGTATTACATCGAACAAGGTATGTTCTCGGGAATATATCCACCGCTGATATTTCTTGGAATAGGAGCCATCACCGACTTTTCGTTTGTTTTGGCAAGTCCCATTCTCTTTTTGATAGGTGGTGCCGCTCAAATAGGTATAATGATCGCGTTTTTGGCGGCAAACGCTGTGGGATTCAATATTTTCCAAAGTGCTTCCATAGGAATTATTGGAGGTGCAGATGGCCCTACGACCATATTCGTTACCTCACATCTTGCTCCGAAGATACTTGGAACTGTGGCCGTGGCCGCTTACACTTACATTGCGTTAATACCGTTTATTGAACCGCCAATTCAATGGCTGTTCACCACAAAGAAAGAAAGATTGATAAGGATGAAACAGCAACGGGTTGTCTCGAAAACCGAAAAAATGATTTTCCCGGTTGCTACAACACTCATCACTGGAATTTTGGTTCCAAAGGCTCTCCCTTTGATAGGTATGTTGATGCTTGGAAATCTTTTGTACGAAATACCTCTTACCAAAAGACTGGCGGACACTTCGGGACATGCTTTGCTTGACACCGTAGATATACTTCTCATGCTTTCTGTTGGTGGGACAACAAGGGCCAGCACATTTTTAACACCGGCCACTTTGAAAATCATGGGTTTGGGAATTTTGGCATTTGCCTGCTCTCTTGCTGGTGGGGTGCTTTTTGTTAAATTCCTTAATCTCTTTCTCAAAAATAAGATCAATCCCCTTATAGGGGCAGCTGGAGTTTCGGCAGTGCCAGATGCTGCGCGTGTTGCTCAGCAGATGGCTCAAAAAGACGATCCACACAATTTCATTTTAATGCAAGCAATGGGGCCAAACGTTGCAGGTGTTATTGGTTCCGCTTTGGTTGCAGGAGTTTTTCTTTCACTGTTGAGATAGAGAAAAGATGGTATGGAGGTGCTGTGAACGGTGAAAAAACTTTTTAATGTGAAAATAGACTACGAGTCTTGTAAATCGTGTGGAATATGTTATTGGGTGTGCCCGACTCACACGATAGTCGAAGGGCTCTTAAAATCTCCAAAAGTGGTGGACGAGGATAAATGTATAGGATGTATGCAGTGTGTTAATCTCTGTCCAGACTTTGCCGTAGAAGTAGTCCAAAGGGAAATGGTGAGCGAAAATGGATAAAAAGTTCGTTGTGATGCAAGGTGATCAAGCGTGCGCCATGGGAGCCATAACGGCGGGATGTCGTTTTTTCGCCGGATACCCCATAACCCCCGCAACTGATATTGCCGAAGTTATGTCGAGGGAACTCCCCAAAGTGGGTGGAGCGTTTATTCAAATGGAAGACGAACTTGGTAGTGCCGCGGCGATAATTGGAGCATCGTTGGCCGGGGTTAAATCGATGACGGCAACGAGTGGTCCGGGATTTAGTCTCATGCAAGAAGCACTGGGTTACGCTTCCATGACGGAAACCCCCACGGTGTTTGTCGATGTACAACGTGGTGGTCCAAGCACTGGGCTTCCAACTAGGCCTTCTCAAGGTGATATTATGCAATCAAGATGGGGAACTCACGGAGATCACGCTGTAATAGTCTTGTATCCTTCCACGGTGGAAGAAACATATCGTTATATTGTGAAAGCCTTCAATTTTGCGGAATTATACAGAACACCCGTGGTTTTTCTCATGGATGAGGTGCTTGGTCACATGAGAGAGAGTTTTTATCTTCCAAATTCAGAAGAGTTCAACATCGTTGAACGTATACAAACGAAAGATTTGAAGAAAGAAACCGTTTATCAACCGTTTTTGGAAAATTCTGAATTGTTTGATGACATACAACCTCTCGTTTCGATGGGGCGTTCAAGATTTCACGTTTCTGGCCTTTTTCACGATGAAAGTGGTTTCCCCGTCGGAACGCCGGATCTTGCTTCAAGACTCATGAAACATTTTATAAACAAAATAAAGCTACATTTGGATGACATATTGATCTATGACACCTATATGATGGAAGACGCTGAGTACGTCGTTGTGGCTTATGGAATTACAGCCAGAAGTGCTTACCGTGCCGTAAAACTGGCAAGAGCCAATGGAATAAAGGTTGGAATGTTTAAACCCATAACGATATGGCCATTTCCGGCAATACCACTGAAAAAAATTTTATCTCATGTTTCCGGAATTGTGGTGGCTGAACTGAATATGGGACAATTTTCTCACGAGATTACCAGGATTAACAAAGGACTTGTCCCAATGCAAATGGTTCTCAGAGAAGATGGAGCGTTGATCCAACCTTTTGATATTGTGGATGCTTTAACAAAATTGGCTGGAGAAAGTGAAGACTAATTTAGGTTTTTTATTTGCGATCGTAACGGTTTCCTTTTGGGGGATCTCTTTCATAGCGATAAAGATCGTTGTGGAAGTGATCCCTCCAATAACGTTAGCGACCATCAGATTTGCAATTTCACTGCTGGCACTTCTTATATTTACATCACTTACTTCAAAGGGGAAAAAGCTGCCAAAATCTGCCAAGAAATACTCCATCTTAGCCGGATTTTGGGGAATAACGATGTATTTCATATTTGAAAACATCGGCGTGCGTTTCACCACCCCATCACAAGCTTCTTTGCTAATAAGTACCGTACCGATATTCACGATCGCAATAGCGGATTTATACAGAAGAAAGATGAGTAATTTAAAACTTTATATCATGTCTTTCTTGTCGTTAGCTGGTGTGGCTGTAATTATTTTGTCAAATGGTTTGAAATTCAACTCGAGTATTTTGGGGGATTTGCTCGTGTTACTTGCCGCTTTTTCTTGGGGGATGTACACGCTTTATGTGGATAAACTCGAGAATTACGATAACCTGTTGGCAACGCTTGAAATGACAAAGTGGGGATTGATCTTTCTGATACCCTTTTCGGCTGTGGAGATATTCATAGAATCCCCTAAGGTTGTTAACTTTTTTCGACCTGAGATCCTCCTGTGGCTGTTGTTTTTGGGAATCCTTTGCTCTGGATTTGGATATGTCATGTGGAATTACGCGATCAAGAGACTTGGTTCAAGAACGTCAAGCAATTTTATATATTTGATACCTTTGGTCTCTATCATAGCGGATTCACTAATACTCAAGCACGTCCCGTCAATGGGGGTTTATGTTGGAGGAGCACTCGTCATGACTGGCGTTATACTTGGTGAGCGCTTTTCAAGAACGGAGGAAAAGTTCAAAGCACGCGATTGATCCTGTTTTTTGAGTCTAAAACAACTGTCTTGGCTTTGTGTGCCTCTTTTTCATCGAACAAAGCATAGGCCATGATAATAACCTTATCTCCAAGTTCTCCCATTCGGGCCGCTGCGCCGTTCAGCTCTATTGCTCCAGAATTTTCTGGCCCCTTTATGACATATGTTTCAAACCGTGCTCCGTTATCTACGTTCACAACTTGAACCAATTCTCCTTCTTCAATACCAACGGCTTTCATAAGGGCACTATCTATCGTTATGGACCCTTCATAATCCAAACTTTTCCCGGTAATTCTTGCACGATGTATTTTCGCATGTAAAAAGAATTTCTTCATACGTCGCAGACTCTCCCAATATGGAAAAGTCCCCTCCCTTCCATATCTCTGACTTCACGCACTTAAATGTACATTTCTCGTGTAGGCTAACATTTACTGATCCAACGAATATTATATCTTACAAAGTATGCAGATGTTAAGTTCAAAAACTTATGTTTTATTTTCATCTTCGTATCATGAAACCGATTTGATAAGTAAGAGTTCTGAGAATCTCGAAAAGATTACACACCACTCACAGGGCGGCATCCGGGATGTCAAAGAATGTCACTGTTTAAAGAATATTAGCCGGACTAAAAGAGCTTCCGCCCTTTATTTTGAAAGTAGTGAAAGTTCGCCAAAGTTGAGAAACAAACTGTCAAGAGCCTTGAGAAAACCAAGTCGGTTTCTTTTGAGATCTTCTCGTGTGGCCATGACAAATACATTGTCAAAGTAGTCGTCTATGAATGGTTTGAGGGATTTTAGATACTCAAACGCTTCGTTGTAATTCAAATGATCAAGAGCGTCCTCTATTTGAAGTTTGCTGTCCATATAAGCCTTAAACAACGGCTTCTCTTTTTCTTCGAAAAGCTCAACGTGGTACTCAAATGAATCATATTTGGATGAGATGTTGTGTACTCTCGTATAGGCCACGATAAAATCATTAAATCCTTCTGTTTCGCGGTACTTATCAATTGTTTGTGCTGCCAATCTTGCACGAAGAGGTGTTTTCCAAAGATTGAGAACTGCCCTGGCCACATCTCGAGTGATGGAGTAACATTCCTTCAAAACAATTTCTAAACGTCCTTTGAAAAATTCAGAAAATTCTTTTTCTGGGATTTTTTTCCCAAGAAGTGTTTCAACGATTTTGGTTTCTCTTCTGAGATTCAAATCCCACTCGAAGGAATTCAAGATCCTCAAAATACCGAAAACTTTTTTGCGAAGTCCGTACGGGTCTTTTGAGCCGGATGGAATCTCTCCAATTGCAAAATTGGCCACCACGGTGTCCAATCTGTCGGCTACTCCAATGATGGCACCTATGGGATCGGACGGAAGATCTCCTTCAAGTCCCTCGGGTTTGTATTGTTCCTCCAAAGCCAATGCAACACGAGCATCTTCGGTGCGAGATGCGTAAATTCGACCCATGATACCCTGTAGCTCAGGAAATTCGTATATCATGTTTGTCGCCAGATCGGCTTTGGAAAGAGTGGCAGCACGGTCAATCAGTTTTACCAAATTCGGAGTATCGATTTTCAGTTTTTCTGATATATCTTTTGAAATGATCGTTATTCTTTTCACCTTGTCTTGAATTGTCCCAACATCCCTTTGAAAAGCTATTTCTTTGAGTTTTTTGTTGAATTCTTCAAGTGGAACCGAGCTGTCTTCGCTATAGTAAAAATCCGCATCAGCAAGGCGGGCATTTAAAACGCGTTCATAACCCCTTTTGATATTTTTGTCTCTTGAATTTGGTCCATCTTGAAAGGCGAGAAATTTTCTCGAGATTTTACCATTTTCGTGGGTTACAAAGGTACGTTGATGATGACGAAGCACGGTTCTCAAAACAGCTTCGGGTAAATTCAAATATCGTTCTTGGAATTCGCCTATAACAGGCTGGGGGAACTCTGTGATTAAAGCAACTTCGTGGATAAGCGCTTCATCCTTTAAAACCTCAAGGCCACAGTTTGAAATGGCCGTTTCAACCATCTTTTCTCTATCGTTAACACGGATGATCACCATATTTTTTTCAAGTGTGCTTTCATATTCGCTCACGTTGTTTATTTTTAGGTCTTTTCCCAAGTATCGATGGCTTTTTGTGACATTTGACGCTTGTTTCCCCATAAACTCAAAATTCACAATCTTATCGTTCATCAAAGAGAGCACCGAATGTACAGGACGAACGTACCTATATTTTCCATCGCCATACCTCATGGGCTTTTTAAACTGCAAAGAACGAAAAACTGTGGGAACAATGTTTTTGATTATCTCTTCAGTTGGTTGACCTTTTTGTTCTTTCTTCAAAAAAACGTAAGGCACACCATTTATCTCCACAATTTCGGTCTCTTCCGGCGTGGCGTTGTTGGATCTCAAGAACCCTTCGAATGCTTTTGTAGGTTTTCCATCTTTATACGCAACTTTCTGGGAAGGCCCTCTTTTTTTCACTTTCGTGTCATTTTGCATATCTGAAATACCGTGGACAAAGAATCCAAATCTTCTCGATGTGGAAAAAACTTCCACACTTTCATAGTTTATTCTCGAATCTTCGAGTGCTTTTTTGACGAGTGGTTCGAGTTTTTCCATTATCATGTCTATGTCAGATGGTGGCATTTCTTCAAGCAAAAGTTCTACAACATATTCACTCATGTTCAGCACTCCTATCTACAAAGGACTTTGCACACTTTTTGCTCATGTTTCTTATCCTTCCTATATAATTCTGTCTACGCGATACCGCAATCGCTCCGCGTGCGTCGAGTAAATTAAAAACGTGAGAAGATTTGATCACCTGATCGTAGGCGGGACGATACAATCCCTTTTCGATCAACCTTTCAAACTCCCTGGAGTACATCTCAAAAAGTTCAAGCAGTTCTTCAATATCGGCGACTGAAAAATTGTACTCAGAGAATTGTTTCTCGTTTTCAAGGTAAAGATTCCCATAAGTTGTGCTGTTGTTCCATTTGGTTTCATAGACATTTTCAACTCCTTGAAGATACATGGCAATTCGTTCTATTCCGTAAGTAATTTCGAGCGGAACTCTTTTTAGTTCTACGCCTCCAAATTGTTGAAAGTATGTGAACTGCGTTATCTCCATTCCGTCAAGCCACACTTCCCATCCTATTCCCCAAGCCCCGAGCGTGGGAGATTCCCAGTTGTCCTCAACGAATCTGACATCGTGTTCTTTGACACCCAGTCCAAGTGCTTTTAGAGAATCAAGATATAACTCTTGTGAATTTTCTGGAGAAGGAAGAATGATAACTTGATATTGAAAGTAACGTTGCATTCTGTTGGGATTTTCGCCATATCTCCCATCAGTTGGTCTTCGGCATGGTTGAACAAAAGCGCATCTCGCGTCACTTTGATTTAAAACTGTAAAGAAAGTTGATGGGTGAAAGGTTCCTGCTCCCACCTCCATGTCATACGGCTGCTCTATTATTGCACCCTGAGACGCCCAAAAGCTGTGTAGTCTGAAAATTAGATCCTGAATGTTCACGGTTCTATCCCCTCCGATTCAAGCACCGATGCACATCTTGCACACACCGTTGGATATTTTGGATTTTCTCCCACCGTCTCAGAATATTTCCAACATCTTTCACATTTTTTCCCTGGAGCATGTTCAACTTTCACTTGGATGTCGTCATTTATCTCTTCTGAAAGTGTAGCTTTAGAAACTATGAATATGTCTGCAAGTTCTTGAGAGGTTAAAGTTTCGAGAATTTCGCGTGTTCCTTGATCAACTTTAAGAATTACAGAAGCCTCAAGAGGATGACCAATGTGGCCAATTTGTCTTTCCTCCTCAAGGGCTTTTAACACACTTTCTCTGACATTTCTAATTTTTTCCCATTTTTTCATGAGTTCTTGATTTACGGTTTCGAGTTTTGGCCACAACTCCAAATGAATGCTCTCTAATTTTTCAAAAGGTAGAGCCAAATATATTTCTTCCGCAGTAAATGGAAGAATTGGCGCCATGAGTTTTATGAGAGACATTCCGATTTTGTACAGAACTGTTTGGGCAGAGCGTCTTTCATGTGAATGCTTTCCAGATGTGTACAATCTATCCTTCAATATATCGAGGTAAAATGCGCTCATATCAACCGTGATAAAATCAAAAAGCGCGTGATTCACTTTGTGAAAATCGAAATTGTCGTAATGTTTGGTCACGTTCTTGATCAAAGCGTTCAGCATGTTGAGAGCATATTCGTCAATTTCTAATAGGTTACTTGTGGAGTCCTTCTGAGGATCGAAATCTGAGATGTTTCCAAATATGAAACGTAAAACATTTCTTATCTTTCTGTAGCCATCAACTTGTTTTTCAAGTATACCCATCGAAACTTTAACATCGTTTTTGTATTCCGTGGAGGAAACCCATAATCTAAAAACATCCGCTCCCATGTGAGAAACCACATCGTTTGGATCTATCACGTTTCCCATTGATTTAGACATTTTTCTATCTTTTTCATCTCTTATAAAACCGTGAGTTACAACTGTTTTGTAGGGAGGCTTTTCGTCTTTGATCATTCCCAAAAGCAGAGAAGATTGGAACCATCCCCTGTGTTGATCGCTACCCTCAAGGTACAAGTCGGCTGGATACCATTGCCGGGGCTTTAAAACCGACTCAAACGAGGAACCCGAATCGATCCAAACATCCATGACATCGTAAAGTTTCTCAAAATGTGTCCCACCACATTTGGGGCATTTATAACCAGCTGGTAACAACTCTTCGGGTTCAGCCGAAAACCAAATATTGCTCCCCTTTTCATTGACAAGTTTTGCCATGTGGTGAACGATTTCGGCGTTCATGATGACCTTTCCACAATCTTTACATCTAAATGCAGGTATGGGCATTCCCCAATCTCTTTGCCTTGAGATGCACCAATCTGGTCTCTCAGAAATCATGGAAGAAATTCTGTTTTTCCCCCAAGAGGGCACCCATTTAACGTTATCTATAGCTTCCAACGTTTTCTTTCTGAGATCGTTTTTATCTATCGATATGAACCATTGTTCTGTGGATCTGAAAATCAACGGGCCATGACATCTCCAGCAATGCGGATAAGAATGGGTGAACATTTCTTCAGCTACAAGAGAACCACTTTTTTTAAGATCTTCTACGATAAGATCGTTTGCTTTGAAAAGATTCATGCCACCATATTTTGGAAGATCTTTAACGTAATTTCCATAATCATCGACGGGAGAAAAAATTTCAAGGTTGTACTTTTTCCCCGTCATGTAATCATCTGCACCATGACCTGGCGCAGTGTGGACTGCTCCGGTTCCCGTATCAGTTAAAACATAGTCTGCCATCACAATCGGTCGGGGTTGGTTGTATATCGGATCGAGCAAAGTTTTCAGTTCGAGATTGGCTCCCTTTATCATGGATAGAATTTCCCAGCTTTCCACTCCCGCTTTTTTCATGACGGTATCGATCAGTTTACTGGCGATCACCCAAATTTCATCGCCAACTTTAACTCGTGAATATTCAACATTTGGATTTAAAGCAACAGCTCTGTTTGCAGGAAGTGTCCATGGAGTTGTTGTCCATATGATGACGTATTCATGTGGAATGTTTTCAAAGGCAAATTTCACGTATATGGCTTTGGAAGTATCATTCTGGTATTCAACTTCTGCCTCAGCAAGAGCCGTGTGACAATGAGGACACCACATGACCGGTTTATTTTCACGGTACACCATTCCTTTTTCAACAACATCCGCAAACACTTCGTATATTCCTCGCTCGTATTCGTGATTCATCGTGAGATAGGGGGTATCCCAATCACCAAAAATACCAAGACGTTTGAATTGATCGCGTTGGATATTCACGTATTTCTTTGCGTACTTTGCACAAGTTTCCCTGATTTCAAGTCGGGACATTTCTTTTATCTTTTCATTCAATTCGACCGAAACTTTGTGTTCTATCGGTAGACCATGGGTATCCCACCCCGGAACATACGGCGAATCGTATCCCCGCATAGTTTTGTACTTAACGACCACATCTTTTAACACTTTATTCATCGCTGTTCCGACATGTATACTGCCATTTGCATATGGGGGACCATCGTGTAACACGTATTTGGGGGCATTCTTTCTTGCTTTTCTAATTTTGCCGTACACGTCAATTTTATCCCATTTTTTGAGTATCTTGGGTTCATTCATCACTAAATTTGCTTTCATGGGAATGATCTTGGCAGGAAGATTTAAAGTGTCCTTGTAATTCAAAAATCACACCTCCAGGAGTTCTTTTATTCGATTTTTCAAAATCGTTAAATCTGAGGACTTGACTATGTAATCATCAGCAGCCCAACTCGATAGATCGTGTTTGTAATGGCTGTAAGCGGTCAGAAGTATGATTTTGACGTTTTTCCCCATTTCTCTTATTTTCCCGGCCACTTCCAAGCCGGTCATGTCGGGCATTTCCACATCCAACGTGACGAGATCAGGATTGTTGGATGAAAGGTACTCAAGCGCTTCTGTACCGTTCTTTGCGGTTTTAACTTCATATCCTTCATCACGTAGTTCTTCTTCTAACAATATTCTCATTGGTTCTTCATCTTCTACCACCAATATTTTTTTCATGAGTATTTCTCTCCTTTCTTTTTGATGACGTGGAACATCGGGATTATATTCAAGATTTCCTTGGGATGGTAACGGTAAAGGTTGTGCCGTCGTCGTTGCTTTTAACTTCAATTTTCCCTTTATGTTCGTCTTGGATGATTTTGTGACATACGGCAAGTCCCAAACCTGTTCCGTACGTTTTTGTCGTGTAAAACGGGCGAAATATCTTTTCCAACTTATCAGGAGGGATCGGCGTTCCGTTGTTCCAAATGATCACAGAAGCCATCTCGCCATTCACGCGAGTGGCAACTTTCACCTTACCTGTTTTCTCTTTAACAGCTTCAAGTGCATTTTGCACGAGATTTATGATCACTTCCTTAAAGTGATTGGGCTCAATTTCAACCGTGTCTTCGTTTTTATCCAGATTGATGTTCAACTCCACGCCTTTAAGGCTGAATTTTTCTTCGTAAAGCTCAACGCTTTCTCTCACGATCTTGTTTAAAGAGGTTTTAACAAAATTGGAATTCAAATTTGTCTTGCTGAATTCAAGGGTTTGATTCACTATTTTTTCAAGACGTTTGGTTTCGGTTAGTATTATATCCACATATTTTAAAATCTTTTCATCCTCGGTAGTTTTTTTTATGCGCTGAGCAAACCCGCCTATTGCCGATAAAGGATTGCGTATTTCATGGGCCACCCTTGCGGACATTTCTCCAAGCAATGCGAGCCTTTCACGATTTCTAAATTCGACTTCAAGTACGTGTTTTCTCGTCACATCTTCAAACATCGCGATGTAACCGATGATGTTGGAAGTGTTGTTCTCCAAGAGTGGAGAAAACTTCATATTCAAAAACATCTCTTTACCGTGAAAATCAAATCTGTAATCGCTCAGTGTAATGGTTTCCTTGACATTGTAAACCTTTTCGGCGACGTTGAAAATATCAAAAAATTCTGGGCCCAGTATATTTACGGTTGAATTCACAACCCTTTCTTTCTCAAACCCAAAGAGCTCTTCACTTTTTCTGTTCCACTCCAATATATCGTTTTCCCTGTTGACCACTACAATGGCCACGTCCAGATTCTCAAGCACATTTTGTGCAAAATCTTTAAAATATTCCACCGTCATTTTTTGTTTTTCAAGGTTCAGGGTTTTCTCTTTAAGCTCTGAGTAGCTCTTGAGTGATTCTATGGTTAAACCCACACTTTCCGAAAACAGCCTCAAAATTTCTATCATATCATCTGTTATCGGTTTAGAAGTGTATTTGTTATCCAAGATAATGGCGCCATAAACCTCTCTTCTTCCAACCAAAGGTACACACACGAACTCATCGACTTGCAAAAAGTTCAAGAGTCCGGAAAATTCACTTCCACGTTCGATCGCAAGCGCTTTAGTTACATGAACAATTTTGGCGCGGTTTATAACTCTGTCGAATATGTAATCTCCCACGTATGAAAAACTCTTTCCGCTTGCTATTTGTGTTAATCCGTTGGAAAGATCTATGGACATGGCTTCTTCTCTAAGATATTGGGAGAAATCGGCGTACAGACTTTCATGTGCTTTTGCCGTTTGCCATGAAGAACTCACTTCATTTTCCGAAGATGGGCCCAACCATTCTTTGGCCTCAAGGGTCTTGGACGATTCGTTTTTTTCAAGTAACAACGCTCTGTTAAAACCAAATCCCATACCCGAGGTAAGGCCTATCAAAACCATTTTGTAGATATTTCTGATGTCCTGTGCGTTTCTCATGGCTTTCATTATTTTTTGAAGAGCACTTAAAAGTCTAACTTGTTCTCTTTGAAATGAGATGTATTCCTCACTTTGACGTTGAAGTGCTTTGAGACGTTTGTTTTCACTGTTTAACTTTAGGTAGAGTTCTATACGGCTCATTGATAGATTCATTCGATTGACCGTGGCCATGAGTATGGAAAGATCGAATTCATCAAAATGGCGATAAGTTCTATAAAAATCCGTATTTTTTCGGTTGAACAGCATCATAACTCCGCTTAGTTTGTTGTCTTTGATAATTGGAACCCCAATAGCGGACTTGACTTTGAAATCCAGTATGTCGTTTGACAGCCGCGGATCGGATTTAGAAGAAGTGGACAAGAGTGGCAAAGAATTTTCAGCTATCCATCCCACCATTCCATGACCATACTTAACACGCCGTTTCAAAATTTCCCTTTCGGAGATGCCATTGGTATATTGAATGATGAGTTCCTTTCCACCAGAAAGCCATATTGCCCCCTTTTCTGCATTCAAAACTCTTACGGCGAACTCCAACACTTGATTGTAAAGCGCATCGAAATTCATAGGTGCAGAGATAAGAGCAGAATCAAGCTCTTCAAGCGCTGAGAGTTTGAAAAGAGTGGCATTTTTGTTCTCTATTTCAAGGCATAATTTCAAAAGGTTTGAAATTTGAGACAAAATGGTGTTGTTTGGTATTCTGCCATTATCGATGAACGCAATCCCTAAGAGTTTTTCGTCCAAAGTTAATGGAATAGCGAGTTTTTCATTGAATTTAAATGGTTCCAAGATGTTATCAATTGGGAGGTCTTTGAGCTTTATTTTTAGAACCTCATTATCTTCAACGGATGTCATGAGCCTCAATTGCTCGTGTTCTTCTTCATAAATGTAGAGATCGGTTTGATTGGCACCAGTAACTTTCATTATTAAAGCAGATAAAGAACGCAGCATGGCATCCAGATTACCTTCATGTAATGTTTTGACTATCTGGTTCATCAAAGAAATTGTTGAATATTTTTCTGAATTCCCTTCGTATTCTTTCAACATGTGTTCCACTCCAGTAGACCCTTTTACAAACAGGACATATTTTGAATTTTGTGGTGGTCAGATAAACCCTTTCTGGCACCATATCTTTTGCTTGTTCCGAAGAAATTCGTAACAACTCAGCATTACATTCCACACACCTGGTGAATGGTCTGGAGTTTTTTGAAATAGCATATCTTTTGTCGAGTTCGCTCAGCTGTTCTCTCCAATTGTCACTGAAAACTAAAAAAGACTCTCCGCGATAGTCTTGCCATCGCTTCCTCGATCTGGTTAAGAGAATCCTATCTTCTCTGATGCTTCCATCCCATCGTTCCGTGTCAAATCCAAGAAGTCTGAGTTTTTTCATGAGCTTACCAAGTGTGTCATCACAGAAAAACTTTTTCATCATTAAGAATTATAGCACTTAAGAGTGATTCTTCCACCTTATTAAGAATAATAGAAAAATTGGGCGGGTCTTGAAATATATGAGCATAACGTTCAGATGGAGATTCAACAAAGCGAGGGAGAAAGGTAGTCTTGTGGAGTATTGAAATTTCTCATTTTTTTAAAAATTCCACAATGTATTTGGCAAAGAGCTCAAAATCTTTCAAATCGTTTTTCAAAATCTCAAATTCTACTTCTGGATCGATTTCCCAATACAAATGGACCAGCAAGTTTCTGAATTTTGCCATTTCCACCATTTTTTTGGAGAATTCCTGCGGAAGGATACCGTTTTCTCCTAAAATCCTGAAAATATCAGCATAATCATTTGGATTTCTCCATGACATGGAAGCGATGATGTGATTCCCTATGTTAAGACAGGTCTCAACAGAAACTTGCAACAACCTTTCAGCTGCCGCTTTGTACAAAATATCATGTTGAAAAACTTCAAAATCAATTTGGGAGATGTCACGCAATTTAGACAGATAATCTCTTAAATTACTAATCAGGCTTTCAACCTTGATCTTGTCTATCATCGAACATGCATCCTTTTTCTATGTTTTCAAAGAAAATTCGATAGTACTCATTTCTAATTGGAGCAAAATCGAAGTACATATCTCTTGTCATTTCTTCGAATCTTATCCTTGCTTTTTCGTCTTTTGAGTACAAGACCTTCCCGCTTTTCAAAACCTGGTAACGTAAGACCAATGGAACTTTGTTCAAGATCACCAAATCAAAATCATCATTTCCCATGATCTTTGAAATGTCTTCTCTTAAATCCATTTCAAAATATAATTCGTCTCTGACATTCATTTCAGTTAAAAGCAATGCTATATCCACATCGCTCAGCTTTGTATTTTTTTTCGTAACGGCAGAGCCAAAAAGGTAAGCTGTTAGTATTTCTTCCTTTTCTCTAAATACTTTTTTTAATTCTCCAATTTTTTTAAGACTTGACGATAAAATTGGTTTGCCTTCGCGGATCATTCGATACACCTCCGTAAACATTATACCGTGATTCGTTTCAATTTTTCAAAAATTTTGAATCTCTCCGGGATTGTGTGGGTAAAACATGACGTTTCTCTATTCTGTTCTTGTGAGTTGGATCAAAGTCATTCAAAAACACCTTGTTATCAAGTAAAAGAACAAGCACCCTAATATCAAAGAATGTCGTTATTCGAAATATGTTACCTACACTATCGTGAAAAGATCCGTTAATCTTCCATGCTTTGCGCATTGTGTAACACATAAAAGATAGATTTTGATGTATGTAATTGATATAGGGTACAAGTGGGTTTATACGTATCCGCCGCCCTCTTTGTGTTGTCAAGAATGTGGAGGGGACTCATGTCCAGAATGGTTAAACAGAATGAAGTCAAAGTGATAGAATTGATCGAAAGGGATGATGGCAAATGACTTTTTCAAAAGGTTTTCTTCTTACGACAGTTTTGATACTTGTGACTGTGGGATCGTTTTTTGCTCAGGATATTAACCAG
>WFSH01000095.1 GCA_015486145.1 Mesoaciditogaceae bacterium | reverse complement strand
GGCTTCATAATATTTGTGAGCGTTGAATTGTTGTATCAAATATCGAACATCATAATACAGAATCATGTGGGGTTTTGGGAACTTTTCGTTTTGATTTATTATTACCTTCCGAAGTTTGTTGTGATGGGCATTCCGGTGGGGACTTTACTCGCGATCTTTTGGGTACTTTCAAATTTTTCTGCAAGACGGGAGCTCATGGCGTTTCAAGTCCACGGCATAAATCTGAAAAAAATTGTGGTTCCATTTTTAGTGTTGGGAATGATTTTGGCAGTTGGTGCGTATCTGATCGCCAATTATGTGGTTCCAAACTTTACCTCCATGGCCAAAGAGTACGAGGCAAAGAACGTGTGGCATTCTCCACTGCCAAAAGTGGAGACCAACACATTTTTTAAGGCGAACAACAGTTATTTTTATGTGAAAAAATTCGATCCAAAAACAGAAGAGTTCAACACGGTTTTGATGTACCGCATATTTGGTAAGGATATTTCCGTTATATACGCTAAAAGTGCATATCTCAAGGACGGAAAATGGTATCTGAAAAATGGAAGGATGTACACGGTTAAAGACGGTCTGATGAATTTTGACATGTCTTTTAAAACCATGAAATTGGATATAACGCAAGAGGTCATTAAGTACATTCGTTCTCAGAAATCACCAGAGGCCATGACCTCTCAAGAGCTGATGGAGAGGATAAAGCTTTTCAAAAAATTAGGACTCAATCCAAGTGTTTTCGAGGTTGAGTTGTACTCGCGTTTTGCCAACGCGTTGGGTGCTTTCATCATAGCATTTTTTGGAGTTCCGTTTTCGTTGTTTTTTGGCATAAAGAGTAAATCTTGGGGAGTAATAGTAACTTTTATTTTGGTAGTTTTGTACCAAGGATCGGGTGCTTGGTTGAGTGCCATGGGTGAAAACGGCATGATTCGGCCTATAGTAGCTTCGTGGCTTCCTGACCTGATTTTTGCCGTTGTTGGTGTGTTTTTCTTCTTGCTCTTGGACAGTCGGTTGATGTTTAAAATAAAAGAAGTGATGATCAGAATGGTCCCGGTCTTTTTGGTGATATTCGTTTTGGGAATCTCAGGTAGAGCATTTGGTTCTCAGGTTATCACCATTAGTGCCGGACAACTGAAAACCATGTCAGCTACCGAAATAGTTTACACGGGAGGAGTATTTGTCAAATCTTCTGAATACAGTGTGAGCGCATCAGAGGCGAGTATTTTTTTTAACGATGAAAACCGAGTAACGCGTGCGGTTTTTCGTGGAAATGTGATTTACACTCAAGGAAAGAGGAAAATATTTTCTTCAAAGATAACGGTGGAGTTTCAAAAAGAAGTGGCTTTTGTTGAAAATGTTCGAGGAACCGTGAAAATTAAAAATTCCAAAGGGGTTAAGAAGAACGTTTACTTCAGAGGCAACACGGCCCTTTACAACACATCCTCCGGAACGAGTGTAATTGATAACGGATACATAACTACCTGTACGGCAAGTCCACCTCATTACAAAGTGGAAGCTTCTGAGATATACATAGTTCCGGATGATCATCTGCTTGCTTACAATGTGGTGATGTACATATTTGGAATACCAATTATGTATTTACCTCAGTATTATTATTCGTTGGCAGGCGGAAAGCAGCCCATGAATGTGTCTTTTAATTATGTTACCGGTAAAGGTTTGTATACGGCTGTGAAATTTAACTTTGAGCCAGGTCCAAATCTGAGTGGAGACGCGTATTTTAATTCTTATCAAAAGGGTCCCTCGAATCAAGGATTTGATTTGGCGGGAAAGTTATTTGGAGTGCCTTATTCGCTTTCGTATTCCAATTCTTCTGAAGGCGGAACCAAATTGAGTGAATACGTTGGGTTTGGAACATCTGGGACACTGTTTGGAAAGTACAAAACGTCTTTCAGCTATCAAAACAACGTTTTATCCAACAGCCAAAATTCTGCATTTTCTCTTTCTGGTCCCCTCGGAAATGGTGCACTTTCTTTGAAAGTCCTTCAAAATGTGTCGAATGGGGTTCAGAAATACAACGTACCTTATGTGATAAACAATCTTCGGGCATCTATAGGAAATTTGAGTCTTATTGGTAAAGTGAACGGGAGTACTTATTTTTCTTTGCCCTCCGGTAGCTTTTCGGGTGCTGACACAGTTACTGGAAAATTTTCCTTACCTCTGGGACTTTTCACTTTAAAATCTGTAACGGGTGTTTATTCTGATGGCATGACTTTTGCCTCTCACAATCCTTTGAGCTATTCAAGCTTTGCAGATGCAAATTACAATTTCATTCCCTTGAGCAGGGATTTCAATGGCTTGAAAGTGAATTTGTCCTATGGGGCTAAAACAGGATTTAAATTGGAAAGTGGAAACACAGGCATCGCTAACAGGCTCGCCGCTATACTGAAAACGAAGTTATCTTATGATTTATTGGGTCTCAAAATGTCTGCACTTCACACTTTTATTCAGGTTACAGGAAATAATGTCTCAATTTTTAACACGAACAGTTATCAAAATAACATCGCATTCTCACTTGGCTACAATTTTCCGCTCATTCCCTTGAATGCAGCTGCAAATTTTTCTTACAATTTCATCAATCAGGCAGCTCCTTGGTCGAATATAGCTCTTACAACTTCATCTAAGTTCAACGTTTTTGCGATGAGAAATGTGTTGAACACCAGCTCCGTAATAGAACCATCTTTGAAGTTTGTGAATACGAAATTCTCTCTCAGCTCAGCATGGCCAGGTTTTAGTTACAACGCGGAAACGTTGTACAATTATGGTTCCAAAAGTTTTTCAGATATTTCCAACAAATTCACCGTCTCGCTTAACAAGTTTTTATTCCTTTCGAATTTCAAATTTTCAACCCAATTTACGATAAAGAGTCAAAATTTTTCTGTGAGTAATCTCAACTTCACGACTTCTGGAAACTTAAAATCTCTTGGAGTCAGTTTGTCTTCGAAGGGGTATTACTCGAATGGGCAGCTGCAATCGATGAGCTTGAATTTTTTAAAACTCTGGGATTGCATGGGTTTGAGTGGTGCGATGAGTTTTTCTGCGGCGGGAGGCTTTAAACTTTCAAACTTTGCTCTTACCCTTTATATAAGGGCGTTTCCGGAGAAATACATTTCGTTTAATCCAGTAACAGGTAACTTTGGATTTTCTCTGTTCTGACGGGACTTTGGAAAAAATTGGTTCTCTTCATTTTTGTGTGGGTAAAACGTGTAAAAAAGTGATAGATCTTTGACAAATCAAATTAAAAAATGGTATAGCATTCATCCTTAATCTTTTGAAAACACTTTATCATCAAACTAGAAATTAAAACTCACCCTCGAAGTACTGTCAGGACATATGAGCTTGTTAGTATAAAGTCCTTTGCCTTAGTGTCATCCTGAACTTGATTCAGGATCTCTTCAAAACGAGATTTCGGATCGGTGGCCGGAATGATCATTTTCACGATCAAAGCGATAGCCGTGAAGAGAAGCATGAGACATATTGAAAAAGTGAAGTATTCGAGGATGAATGTATGAGCATACTTTGATCTTGTTTTTTTGTTTTTACCATCCCTTGAAGCCTTCGTCAAAACATATGAAGACGCCATACAAGATGTGAAAGAACAGAGAGCAAGATTGCACAGTGTGCAATGTATTCTTGCTTTCACGACCAAAGCGATAGCTGCGAATGGAGGCACAGGATGTGCCGAGAAAGCGAATCTAACAGGATGTTAGTATGCAGCGTGCTCTGTTTTTTTGTCATTCTGAACTTGATTCAGAATCTCGATCCACCTTGTTAGTTGCTTGGAGATCCTGAATAGTTCCTTCGGAACTTTCAGGAT
>WFSH01000094.1 GCA_015486145.1 Mesoaciditogaceae bacterium | reverse complement strand
GCACTGGATACTACGGTCTTACTCTCGGAAAGGGCTATCAGGAATTGGCGAAAAAGGAGTTTGATCCTTTGATAGATGAAGCCAGAAATATTACCAACGCTAAGGAAAGGCTTAAAATTTATAGAGAACTTTCCATAAGAGCGTACAAAGAAGCAGCCATAATGTGGTTGTATCAACCTTTGGGCAACTACGTACAGAGAAGTTGGGTAAAGGGATGGCACTACAACCCCATGTTAATGGGTATCGTTGATTTTTACGCCTTATCAAAGTGATGAAACGAATCGAGTTATAGTTACCGTTTTATAAGCATAAGGTACACATTGGTGATCGCCCTCCAATTTTCCGTTGGAGGGGCGATTCTTAAGTAAATAGAGAGTCATTTAAAAGGAGGAAGAAAGATGAAGAGAACATTAATGGTTTTTGTGATGACACTCTTTGTTGTGTCTTTAGGCATCTTGGTTCTTGCAGGTGCAGTAGCCCATCCCAACTCCTTAATTGAGGAGACTATTGGAACAATACCATCTCTCGATCCAGCATGGTGCTACGACACTGCTTCTGTTGAAGCGGTATCTCAAATGTACGATAACCTTATTCAATACAATGGAACGAGCCTTACAAATTACCTTCCGATGCTTTCCGCAAATGTTCCTTCGGTTGAAAAGGGAACTATAAAGGATAATGGAAAAACTTATGTGTTTCACATAAGAAAGGGAGTACGATTTCATAACGGAGACATTTTAACTCCGGAAGATGTTAAATATTCCTTGGAAAGACTTCTAATTTTGGATAGAAGTGGCGGAGCTGCCTGGACGGTCGCAGAAGCACTGTTCCCAACAATAGACGGAAATTATGTTGATTCTATAACTCAATGGGCTGTGAAGTACGCTGGAGTGAAAAAATGGGACGATATGTTCTTGAACGGTAAGCTAAAACCTGTATACAAGGATGCAATGCTCAAAGCTTTCAATCTTTTAGATAAGGATTTTGAAATCAACGGTAATGAGCTTATAATCCGTTTACCACATCCATATCCGCCCTTTTTATCAATACTTGCACATCCCGCTGGGTGGACAGGTGTAGAAGACGAAAAATGGGCAATTGATAATGGTGCATGGCCCGGAACAGCTGCTACATGGTGGAAATACCACAATCCAACGCGTGAGAAGGATCCACTTTTCTCAATCGAAAATGGTAGTGGGCCTTTCATGCTAAACAGGTGGGAAAGAGGTAGGCAAATAGTTTTCGAACGCTTTGATAAATATTGGGCTGGTCCAGCCAAGATCAAGTATGCCATAATAAAACGTGTATCAGAATTCACAACGAGAAAACTCGATCTTCAACGTGGAAATGCAGATATAATATATGTTCCAGAACAGTATATGTCACAAATTGAAGGAATGAATAAAGTGAGAGTTTTAAAGGGATTTCCCACTCTCGAAATTGTCAGTGGATTTTTCAACTTTAACGTGAATGCGAAAGGGAAATCATTCATAGGGAGTGGGAAACTGGATGGCAACGGAGTTCCTCCCGATTTCTTTAGTAATATAGATGTTCGAAAAGCCTTTGAATATCTTTTTCCTTATGAGAAGTATATAGATCAAGTTTGGAATGGAGAAGGTATGATACCAAACAGCTGTATTCCAAAAGGACTCTTAGGTTACAGTCAAGGTGTTCCATCGTACAATTTTGATCTTAAAAAAGCCACAGAATATTTCAAAAAGGCCTATAATGGTGAGTTGTGGAAGAAAGGATTCAAAGTTACGATCGTTTACAATACAGGTAACGAACAACGCAGAATAGCATGCGAAATGATCAAATATTATGCAGCTAGGATAAATCCCAAATTCAAAATAAGCGTGACAGGTGAATTATGGGCTTCGTATTTAGATGATGTTTTCGCTGGAAGATTGCCATTTTTTGTCATGGGTTGGACGGCCGATTATCCAGATGCTTACGATTTTGTCCAGCCATTCCTTTCAAACTTTGGTACATATGGAAAATTTTTGGGGAAAAATTTCAGAAATTTGGCAGCTAAAGAATTCAATCCTTTAATAGTTGCTTCCATGAAAACAAGTATTCCAGAGGAAAGAGCTAAAATTTATAAAGAGCTTGCTCAAAGAGCTCACAATTATGCGGTAGAACTTTACATGGTTCAGCCAATGGATCATCACGTAGAGAGAACATGGGTAAAAGGGTGGTACTACAATCCAATGAGTCTTATGGCTGGTTTGGACTTTTATAAACTTTCAAAATGAGAAAGTTTTAAGATGAGGATTTTCGAAAAGTCGGAGGCTTTTTGCTTCCGACTTTTTTGATGGAAATTCTTCGGCTTGATGTGAGGTAATTCAAAAGTGAGAATATGGTACTTTTGTATGTGTGTATGTAAAAGTCAAGATGACATTGTGGTAAAATATTTGGATACAAAAGGAGTTTTGTGGTAAAATGTCCAGATATGAAAATGTTTGTGTTATAGAATGTACACACAAATCTAAAATATTTAGCTGTCTTTACAGCTTTTAAAATTTTGAAAAGGGGGAATATGCATGAAAAAAGTACTGTTGATTTCTTTCATGGTTTTGGCTTTGGCATTGGTGCTTTCATCTTGTATGAAAACAACAAGGAATACGACAATGAGCATTAGAGATGCCATAAGTGCCGCTGCAAGCTCAACAGTGAGTGCCACGGTGGTAGGTGTGGTAACTGATGGTTATGGAGATTACGTTGTCATTCAAG
The DNA here is from genome assembly GCA_015486145.1 of Mesoaciditogaceae bacterium. Classification (GTDB taxonomy): domain Bacteria; phylum Thermotogota; class Thermotogae; order Mesoaciditogales; family Mesoaciditogaceae; genus WFSH01. Next base: position 4,682 of record WFSH01000094.1, on the reverse strand, counting down.
ACAACACAGCCGCAATCGAAGTCTACTTGAAGGGATCATCCTTAGGAAATACTTACACGCGTGGAGAGAAATTGGAGGTTTTTGGAACAGTGCAAAATTACAAAAACAATTGGGAGATAGTACCTCCAGCCACGTCAAATGTTATCAAGATTGGAACTGGTACGGTAAATCCTACACCAATTCCCACCAACACAGCGCTTGGCGTAAAATACGACTGGATGTTCATGAAGGTTACGAATCTCCCAGTAGAAAAAATAGCAGACAAATACTATGACGTCGTGTTAAAAAATGGCAGTGCCGATATCACCATTTTTTCTTATGATTCCGATGTAAGAAAGTGGTTAACTTCTTTATCAACAGGAGATATTGTTTCAGTTCAAGGTAATGTGAGATATACTTACGGATGGAAACTGGTACTCAGGGATATAAACGACAAATAATTCAAGGGAGGGAGAGGTTCTCTCCCTTTCGTCTTGAGAGAAGATGGTGAGTTTGAAGAAGCTTTTTTTTTATTTTCCTGCTAACAACTATTTTGGTTTCCGTTGTGTTGGTAATGTCTTCATGCGAAAAACTTGTCACCGTCTCGAATTCCTGCAAAGTCGTAGAAGTCATAGATGGAGACACCATTAAGGTGATCTACAATGGAGCGGAAACTAGTGTGAGATACATAGGAATAGATGCTCCAGAAACGCACAGCGGCGAAAAACCCATTGGTGAATATGGGCAAGAAGCTTATCAATTCAACAAAAAACTCATTTCCGAAGCGGGGAACAAAGTTACACTCGAATTTGACGAGCAACTTTATGGCACCTATCACAGGCTGTTAGCATACGTTTACGTGCACCTTCCGGCAACAACGGTTATGCTTAACGCCGACATCATAAAAAACGGCTTGGCATGGCCTTTAACTTATTTTGATACTTCCAAACATACCAAAGAATTTTGGAGCGACTATGGCTATGCTTACCAACATAGATTAGGTTTGTTTTCAAAGTACGCTACAGCTCCCATTGTTGATGCTTCCACTGTAGATGATAATCTTTCAGCGTACGTGGGGAAATTAACGTGGGTAAAGTTTCATCCAACGGAGTATTCTACAAGTTCTTACTTCGTTAGTTTAAGTTCCACATACTTTAACGTTACCGTGAGAACCCCAGAACTGGGAGAATTCTCCACTCCACTCAACACACTTTATTTGAATAAGAATATACGTGTTTACGGTGAAGTGTGGGAAAGGTATGGGAAAGGTGAGATGCTTCTTCATGCACCATTTGAGTTCAAAATAATTGATCGTTAAAGGAGGTTAAAAGTATGAAGAAATATCTTGTAATGGGATTCATAATCGTTCTGTCTCTAAGTGTGCTGGCAGCTGGGATGAGATTCAGCGTTTTGACTTTTTACACCACGGACCTTCAAACAGGAAGTTTCAATGTGTGGCCTATAGTCTATTTCAGAATACCTCTTACCAATACTATAGGTTTAAATGTGGAAGATTATGTCATGTCTACTCATAACACCTTTAAGGTTGGTAATTTTCAACTTATGGAACCGAGTTATTGGTACGCTTCTTACAGAGATGGTGCTTTGAAAGCTTACATAGGACGTTTTAAATCCAAACATACCTTAACGCGCCAAATGTATTTGCTAAGAGTGGGTGGATTTTATGATACAACTACAGGTGCAGAGGTGGACTACAATAATTATACGTACGATCTTGGCTTGAGATATGATTGGAAGTATTCAGAATTTGCGGCTTATGCAGGCCTCCTCGGGAATAATTATAAATTGTATCTTTATGCATTGAAAGGTAACAAGCTTTCTCTCTCAACAAATATGAGTTTTCATTTTTCTAAAGGTTTTCTCAATTCAAAAATTTGGGCAGCGGCGGCTTACAACATAAATCCCTCAAATATTTCATTTGGTATGCCAACAATACTTATAGGTGGTAACTTTTCATTCAAGGCTTTTGATTTTAGCAGTCAGTACGCATACCAACCTAACTCAAATGCTGCCAAAATTTGGTACGATTTTAACGATCCAAACAAAGCGGGCTATCCCCTTAAGGATTTCAATTCTCTTTTGACGTACAATATAAATGGAAGAGATTCTATCGGAATGTTGGTTAATTGGAATTCCAACCTTTCAGCACCAACATTCGGATTAAAATTTTCTCATGGTGATCTTTCTATAGAAGTTGGAAACGGAGATCTCAACGGTGGAATAAGTGGAACGCAATATGCCATTTTGAGTTACTCAAGTTACTTTTCGATTCCGTTGACAACTCACCCACTTTTTTCGTCTCCGAGGCGGAATTGGTAGCTAATGGTGAGGTAAAGATTGAAAAAAGCTCGGGAATTGGACCGAGCTTTTTTGTTTGTTATCAAGGTTTGGTGTGATTTTTTTTGTATCTCAGGTGAACCCAAAAAGCGAGAAAGAGTCTCCTTTTCATCTTATTTTGAAAGATGATAAAAATCTACTGTATGCATCATCGGATTAAAGTAATATCCCTTCACCCATGAACGCTGTACCTCAATTCCATAGGGTTCAGCCATCCAAATAAATATCGCATTTTCGTATGCTAAAGTGTTCATTTTTTCGTAGAGTTTGGCACGTTTTTCGGGAATGGTGGTCTTCATTGATTCAAATAAAAGAGGATCCATTTCCTTTTTGGCAAATTTTATATAATTTTTTCCCATTGCAGAACCCCATGCTCCAACTGATGAATAGTAAGGCTGTACGAAGTCATAAGGATCCGGATAATCGGCTCCCCATTCTTGAAGATACAATGGAAATTTTTCGGTTACGTAATCATCAAGAAAACTTGCTACCAATTCTCCTCTGACAGTTATTTTGAATTTAGGATTGATTTCTCGTGCGTAATGCCTGAGCATTTGAAGTGCTATTTGGCCTCGGTATCCTGAAATGTAAATTGCTGTAAATTTAAATCCCTTCTTCCAAAGCTCACCATTGTAGGCTTTTTTGAAATAAAAAGCTGCTTTTGCAAGATTTTGGTGGTACGTTGGAGGGACTTTTGGATTGTAGCCAAGCATTCCCTTAGGTATACAACCATTTGGAGTTATAGCTTGGTTAAGCCAAACTTGTTTAATGTACTCCTTATATGGAAAAAGATATTCAAAAGCAAGCCTTACGTCCTTATTGGAAAAGAAATCTGGTGGAATACCGTTGCCATCAAGTTTGCCGGATCCAATATACGGATTACCTTTTGGATTGATGTTCCAAGTAAAAGCTAAGTTGAATATTGAAAGTCTTGGAAGATTCTTTATGACTTTGACTCCTGATACATTTTCAACCTGTTCCAGGTACTCACGCGGAACATCTATTATATCTGCATTGCCACGCAAAAGATCCAACTTTCTTGTTGTAAATTCTTGGGCATTTTTTATAATTGCATATTTAATTTTGGCAGGACCCGCCCAATATTTTGGGAATCGTTCCAAAACGACTTCGCGACCTCTTACCCATCGGTTAAGTACAAACGGGCCTGTACCATTTTCTATGGAATACAGAGGATCGTTTTCGCGCACTGGATTGTGATACTTCCACCACGTGTTTGCAGTTCCTGGCCAGGCACCATGAGCAACTGCCCACTTTTGATCGATTATTGAACTCCAGCTCGCACCATGCGCAAGTATGAAAAGAAACGGAGGATAGGGATGAGGAAGGTTGATGACGACATCGTCTCCTTTTATCTCAAAAGCCTTGCTGATCAGCTTAAACGTATCTATCAACGCTTGTCTGTACTTCGCATTCTTCGGAGTTTTTGTTCCCTTTATGAAAAGATCGCTGAAGGATTTCACACCGGCAAGTTTCACAGCCCATTGAGTGATGCTATCAACATATTTCCCATTGATCTCTGGAAGTATTGGCTCAGAAAGCATCCAAGACGGTCCGCCAGCCCGACTGAAAATAATGACTCTTTCTAAAGAGTAAACCACATCTTGTGGTGTGAGGATGTCACCGTTGTGAAAATACACATCTTTTCTGATGTGAAAAATGTACGTTTTGCCATTGTTGAGAATTGTCCCATCTTTTGCATTAGGGACATTTGTAGAAAGCATGGGTAAAAATTCTTTAACAGATGAACCGTTATATTGAATTAAGCTTCCATAAACTTGCCACAGAACTCCCATACTGTATCCATCATATGCCCATGCCGGGTCCAAAGTAGAAATTGATCCTGTGGTTTCATAAATAACGGTATTAGGATGCAGCACAGTGGATTGCGCCATTCCAATGAATGCTCCCATGAGGATCACCACCATAAGCATTACCAAACTTTTTTTCATTCGACATTGCCTCCTTTACTTTTAAAAGATTGTCAACGCGATCTTGATGTAAGTTCTTGTAAACAATTTTGATCTCAAGTATGAGATATCATTGACAGAAAAATCATGTGTCAGGTAAAAAATTGGGTTCTCTTCATTTTGTGTGGGGAAAATATGATATTTCTCTATTCTGCTCTTGCAAGTTGGATCAATGTAAAAAGTCATTCAAAGACACCTTGTTATCAAGTAAAAAGAACAACTACCCTTGAAGTACTGTCAGAACATATGAGTCCATTGTTTTTTCGTTTCGTAGGGGCAATTCATGAATTGCCCGTACAAACAGAAATAAATGCCGAATATTCTCAACAACGTAGGGGCACGGAATATCACGAAAAT
>WFSH01000093.1 GCA_015486145.1 Mesoaciditogaceae bacterium | reverse complement strand
ATTAGATTTAAGTGGGAAGGGAATGAGATGGTTTGAGAATTTTAAGAGTTCTTTATTTTACAGTTGTATCAACGGGAATAATTTTGGGATTTCTTTCGTTGATCTATCAGCCGCGCTCGATCTTCATTCCATTTAACTGGTATGGTTTAATGATCTTTGTCACGGCTGCCATTTTTTTGCTCGCGTCTTTGAAATATCAAAAAATTTTCTCATACCTTCTTTTTGTGCTGGGAATTTTAGCCATGTTGAACACGTATTTTTACTTTAAGCAATGTTCTTACATAAAGGGACTTGAAGTTTTTGGGGGATTTTTTATATCACTTGCCCCACTTTTTGTAAAAAACAACAAAGAAAAGCGTGTAAAAAGAAAGCCACTTTGATGGTAAAATAAGATGATACTTAACAATCCCCACAAGAAACGAAAGGAGAGGATTCACATGTTGAAAAAAATTTCTTTGATTCTGGTGATTTTGACCATTTCCACTCTGGTTTTAGCGCAAGGTGTCATAGCCTTCGCACCGGCAAATGCCAACTTTGTGGCCACTTTTAAAAACAACGGGCAAAACTATTCAGCTTTAAAAAAGGTTCCAATATTCTCATTTTTACTCGACGATCTTGGCATAGAAAGTCTGATCAAGTCTTCCGTAAGTCAAACGGCTCTCTCCATCAACGTCAGGACTTCCCAAATTTGGGATGCCCTTCAAAACAATTTCGTCATATTCGGAAAAGGTAAAGCAACCATGAACCCAGAAATTACAAAGACCAGCGTCGCCATAGTATTGAAAAGCAATTCCAATATCGTCACGAAATTGCTTTATGCTCTCGTTGGAGGAACCATTGGAACAAAAAAAATAGACAACATCACTTTTAAAACGTTCACCACTTCAGGTGTAACCATTTACATTTTGAATCACGGAAGTTACGTCTTGTTGTCAAACTCTCCAGAGTTGATACTCAGTGCCATCAATTCTTACGATGGAAAAGTCCCATCATTCAAAACCTTTGGAAATGTTCCAAGTAACGCTTGGTTCTCCTTTTACTTTCAGGGAGGTTTTTCGGAAACTTCTACAAGCGATGTGATACCAAAAGATACGTTTGTCTATGGGAAAGTAGATGGAAACTCTTTAACCATAACAGGCGTTACCGCATTCAAATACAGAGACAAGACTCTCGAATCGAAAATACTTTCTTTCAAACCCAACGTCAAAACACTTGAAAGCGTGCCGGCAACTGGAGATTTTTGGGCTGCGGCAGATGTTGCAGATCCCGTCGGCGTCTATAAAATAGTGAAAAAGTACGTGAAGGGGTTAGAGAAAGGTAAAGTGGCCGAAGAAGAGGCTCTTGATTTGGTCAATCACACGAACGGTAAACTTTTCATGAATATGAACGTCTCTTCAAGTAAGGAAGAGTACGTCGCGTCAATATACCTCTCCAAAAGTTTATCAAAATACATTCCCTCAATTTCAAAGGGTGCATCTGTCACCTTCAAGTGGAAAGGTCATACAGTACTCCGCGATGACACCATAGAAGGGACAAGAACTATATCAGATTACACCATCTTTTATCCAGACAAGGTCGTTTTTTCAAACATGCCACCTGAAAATGCATCAAAATATTTGGAAGCCCACAGCATGGCAAAGGACATGGGAAATTTTTCGAGCTTTTCAAATCAAACGTGGAATAACGCCTTTTTGCTTGGCTACATAAACGTTGGAAAAATAATCGAAAGCGCGCTTCAATACACCATAAGCTCAGGAGCCATTTTACAGGCGAAAATCAACAACAAGGCAGATCTTGTTTGGCAATTGATATTAAGGTGATCGAACGATGCGCAAACTTTCCAAATCTGTCGAATCTGTAGAATCCTCGTTAACGCTACGCATAGATTCAAAGGCCAAAGCTCTAAAAAAAGCCGGAAGAGATATGGTGCTTTTTACCGCCGGCGAACCAGATTTTAACACCCCAGAGGCCGTAAAAAAAGCTGCCGTTGAAGCGATCAACGCCAATTTTACAAAGTACACAAAATCCAGCGGTATAGTTGAATTAAGAGAAGGAATATGCGAGAAATTAAAAAAAGATAACGGCATTTCTTACTCTCCGGACGAGATAGTGGTGTCGAATGGTGGCAAACAGGCTCTTTACAATACATTAGGGGCTATATTAAATCCCAACGATGAAGTGATATTGTTCACTCCCGCATGGGTAAGTTATTCACCTCAAATTAGATTTTGGAAAGCCAAACCCGTTGAAGTGGAAACTTTCCCGGAAAACGGTTATCTTCCCGAAAAAAGTGCTTTGGAAGGGGCAATAACAGACAGTACAAAGGCCATTTTGTTTAACTCTCCAAACAATCCAACTGGCACGGTTTATGACATGAAAACACTTGAAATGATCGCAGAAGTTGCAAAAAAGTACGATCTGTATGTCGTGACGGATGAGGTGTACGAAAAAATGGTGTATGACGTTCCTCACATATCCATTGCCTCCATTGAAGGCATGCATGAAAGAACGATCACGGTGAATGGATTTTCCAAAAGTCACGCGATGACAGGATGGCGCGTGGGATATTCCGCAGCACCTTTGGAAATATCAAAACAAATTTCAAAAATTCAATCGCATACCACTTCAAATGTAAATTCAATTGCCCAAATGGCGGCGTTGAAAGCTCTCACTGTTGACACCACATACATGATGGATGAATACAGAAAGCGCCGAGATCTCATAAGTGACTTGCTTTCAAAGGCACATTTTAAATTTTTTAAACCCAAAGGTGCCTTTTACGTGATGGTAGATCTGAACGAATTTTTGGAAGGTAGAAAGACCGAGGATCTGTGTGTGGAGCTCATGGAAAAGGCCGGGGTAGCTGTGATACCAGCTGACGGATTTGGAGCAAAAGGATTCATCAGGGTTTCGTTTGCAACATCCCAAGAGAAAATAAAACTCGGGATTGAAAGATTAACAGGATATTTGAAATAATGTGAAAGCAGACTTCTCACATGCAAAAAGTGGGCTCTTCTTCATTTGGAAAGCCCACTTTTTCTAAAAATTGATCTCTCAACTTTGGTGTAATTAAGATTTTACCCAATGAAACGACGCATTCAAGGAGGAGCGAGTGGCTGGAACTTTACTTAAATGGGCTGGAGGAAAAAGGTGGATAGTTCCAATTTTATCTTCACTTATTTTGAAGTTTGGCGATGTTCCGCTGATGGAGCTCTTTGCGGGAGGAGCAGCTTTATCTTTTGCTCTTGAACGTAAAGAAGTTATTTTGAATGATAAGAATCCTCATTTGATAAATTTTTATCT
>WFSH01000092.1 GCA_015486145.1 Mesoaciditogaceae bacterium | reverse complement strand
CAAGAGACTCAAGCTCACGTCTTATTTTTTTGTAGTTGTATATCTCTCCGTTGAAAGTTAAAAGATACCCATCTCTTTCCATTGGCTGATGTGATTTCGCCGAGAGATCTATTATGCTTAAACGTCTATGCCCAAATACCGCTCGAAAATTTCCCTCCAATTTCGGAAGGTTTAACTCCTCGACAGTATCATTTCCACCAAACTGTTTGAGATCCGGTATTGAGCAAAATCCTTCATCGTCCGGCCCACGATGGGAAAGCGTCTTTGAAACTTCAAACAATTCTTGCGAATTTGTTTTTCCTATAACTCCAAATATTCCGCACACACCAAAACCTCCACTTTAAAAAGGACTTCGAAAAAACACTTATAGCCATCTTGTGTACCCGTTGATTTTTTCGAGAAAAACAAATCACAAATAAGAACCGATCCTTTCCTTGAAGTATACCGCCATTTCGATTAAAATAAAAACCTAAATGAATCTTTTCCACGACACTGTATTCCGTCATTTAAAAAACAAAGACTGTGATAAAATTAAACAATTAGATTCTCTTAGAGATTGTACCAAGACATTTCTGTGAATTTTGTTCCTGTATCCTTAAAGGTTAAAAGAACCTCATTTTTTCAAAAATTTGAATCGAGTAGGGGGTGATACCATGGCAAACGTGTATGAACTTGCAAAAGCCATTTTTAAAGCGAAGTCGTACCTCGCTTCTTCCACAACGGAAGAAAAAAACTTTGCGCTCAAAGAGATTGCAAGTGAAATTGAAAGGGATAAACAAAAGATCATTAATGCCAACATCAGAGATGTTCACGATGCAAAAAACAAGGGGATGAAATCTTCTCTCATTGACAGATTATCTTTGGATTACAGAAGAATTGACTCCATGGTAGATTCCGTTTTAAAACTTGTCGAATTAAAAGATCCCGTTGGGAAAATAGACACAGGGTGGGTCCTGCCAAATGGCTTAAAGATAAACAGAGTGAGAGTACCTATAGGCGCCATCGGAATAGTGTATGAAGGCAGACCTAATGTAACCGTTGAGGCTTCAACAATTGCACTAAAAAGTGGGAATTCTCTACTTTTGAAAGGCAGTTCATCCGCGCAAAACACGAACAAAGCACTGGTTAACGCTATAAAAAGAGCTTTGAAAAGATCCAAAATTCCAAGCGAGGCCGTTGAGTTGATAGAGGACACTTCTCATGAAACAGTTACTGAAATGATCAAGATGGACGAATATCTCGATCTGATCATACCGAGGGGTGGAAAGAAGTTGATAGATTTTGTTGTCAAAAACGCAACGGTACCAACTATGGAAACAGGTGTCGGGAATTGTCATATATTTGTGGACGAAAGCGCCAATTTCGATATGGCTCTCAGAATCATCGAAAATGCTAAAATTCAGCGGCCAGGTACTTGCAACGCCGCCGAAAAAGTTCTTGTTCACAAAAAAATCGCACGTCAATTTGAACCTTTGCTTTATGAAAGACTTTCAAAACAAGGCGTTGAGCTAAGAGGATGCGAAGAAACATTAAAAATAATCCCCCAAATGTCTCCGGCATCTGAAAGTGATTGGTCAACAGAATATCTCGATCTCATACTTGGAGTAAAAATTGTAAAAGATGTGGATGAGGCAATTGAACACATAAGAAACTATGGTACAAGACATTCTGAATCTATCATCACAATGAATTACGAAAATGCTCTAAAATTTACCTCACAAATCGATGCAGCCGTTGTGTATGTAAACGCCTCTACACGTTTTACGGATGGCGGAGAGTTTGGATTTGGGGCAGAAATGGGTATTAGCACGCAAAAAATCCACGCTCGAGGTCCTGTAGGTCTCAATGAATTGACAACATATAAATACGTTGTCTTCGGGAAGGGGCAAATAAGAACTTGAGAATTGTCATCAAAATTGGGAGCAATCTTTTAGTGGAAAAAAATGGAAGAATAGATGAAAGATACGTCTCCTCAATTGCCAAAGAAGTTTCAAATATAAAGAATTTAGGCCATCAAATTGTCATAGTTAGTTCTGGAGCCCGTGCATGTGGCTACGGACTGATAAAGTCTAAGGGAGTAAGTATATCTGAAAAACAAGCGCTTTGTGCGATTGGCCAGATAGAGCTGATGAAAATTTACTCGGAAAAATTTAAGTTTTTTGGAAGAAAAATTGCTCAACTGTTGCTAACACGGGATGATTTTAACGATAGACGTCGTTTTCTAAATTTTCGAAACACCCTCATTTCTCTCGAAAAACTTGATGTTATACCAATAGTAAACGAAAACGACACGGTGGCAATTGATGAGATAAAACTGGGAGACAATGACACACTCTCTGCTTACGTGGCAATTGGGTGGGGAGCTGATATACTCATAATTTTCACAACTGTCGATGGGGTACTTAACGAAGAAGGAAAAGCAATAAAAAAGTATAAAAACGATCAGCATCTTTTACATCTTAAGAATTCTCGCTGGGGAAGCGGCGGTATCAACACAAAAATAGAAGCCGCAAAAATGGCTTCACGTGCTGGAATTAAAACAGTTATTTTGAATGGGAAAACCAATGACTTTTCCAATCTTCTGGACGGGAAAGAAGTTGGAACTCAATTTCTGCCTCGTAAAAGGCTTCGCACAAGAAAAGCGTGGATCGCCCTTATGACAACGCCACGGGGAAAAATTTACATCGATAAAGGAGCCTCACTTGCCATTGTGAAGGGTAAAAGCCTTTTACCTGTCGGGATAGTTCAAGTGGACGGTAATTTTGAACGTGGTGATACGGTAGAGATAATCGAAAACGTTCACCCAATCGGGCGCGGAATCGTCGACTTTTCCATCAGCGAAATACGGGAAATGTTAGTCACAAAGAAAAAGGGACATGATGAAGTCTGTCACGCAGATAATTTGATAGTCTACCCAAATTCTGAACACTAATTCAATACGCTAATTCAACATTGTTTAAAGAAATACGATTTTTCCTCTTCAAAACAAGATGCGGCTCGGCGACCGGAATGATCATTTTCTTGTAAGGGTTATTCCCAATAATATCTATTTTTAGTTTAGATTTCCGAATGTGAGGGTAGCGAAATATTATGGATAAATATGTTCACAATTTTAATATTTTTTATTTTGAACGTTTCAATACTTCAACAAGTCTAAATTAAAAAGAGAAAAAGGAGAGAATGAAATGAAAAAGTCAGACGGAGCAAAAATACTTGAAATGGTTTTCGATCTTATCATTGGATTCACTAAAATTCTTCCAAGTTGTGAAGAAATTGAAAAGATGAAAACGATGGAATTTTACATTTTAATGTACGTTGGGATGAAATCAAACAAGAAAATGAGTGAACTTGCCGATGTCTTTTCAATAGCAAAGTCCAATGTGACGGTCTTAATAGATGGAATGGAAAAAAGGGGTTATCTTAAGAGAATACGAAGCAAAGAAGATAGAAGAGTGGTAAAGGTTGAGCTTACTCCAAAGGGCGAAAAGCTCTTCAACTTAACGGTAAAAAATTTTGTTACTCTCATAGAGAATGCAATGAAAAAGATACCGCCCAAAGATTTAGAAGTAATATCAGATGGATTTTTCAGAATGACGAAGATATTTTTAGATGCAAATAATGCAAAATAGATTTTTTTGGAACATGGAACAAACGTCTGAATCAGTTTTAACAAGGCTTCAAAAAGATCACACTTACCGCTTGTAAAGCGGTAGTAAAATGTCAAAGCATGGTTGTTCAAAAAATACTACCCACACTATCTCGAAGAGATCCGGTTATTCTCCCCGAGGAGAACCGCAAAACAAGTTCTCTCATCTTGATTCCGTGCTTAAAGCTTCAAGGCCGTTTCAAAACCGGAATGAACCGCATCGTATATCTGACCTGGCGTGTGGGCGTCTCCTATTTTTATCGAACCGATGAGAGATGGATTGGGTTTAACGCCAACGGAAAACACAACCGCATCAAACTCCCCTATGTCCTCTTCTTTGCCTTCCACAAAACATATGGCATGGTTCCCATCAAACTTTTCAAGCTTCGTGTTGGTGAACACCTTTACTCCAGATTTGTTCAAACGGCTTAGGGTCAATGTACGTGTAATGGGTTCCATATCTCTTGCTATATCTGAAAGCATTTCAACCACAGTTACAACTTTTCCGCTATCCACCAAGTGATCCGCCGCTTCAATTCCTATCATTCCTCCACCAACAATTAAAATTTTCTTTGCGCCTTTCAATTTTTGGGGATCAGAAAAATATTCGTGTCCAGTCAATTGGAACACATTCTCTGAACCCGGTACGCTCAATTTAATTGGACTGCTGCCAACTGCAGAAATTATCAAATCAAAGTCTTTGGAGTTCAAATCGCTGAATTTGGAATTGTAACTCACCTTTACTCTATAACGAAGGGCCTTTTTTACCAACGAATCGATTGGTTTTTTCATGGTCTCTTTCCCCACAGCAATATAAGCAAGATTTGCAGTACCACCTAACTTTTCACTTTCTTCAAACAAATTCACTTCGTACCCACGCTTTTTCAAAACAATTGCCGCTTCTAATCCTGATGGTCCACCACCCACTATTGCTATCCGCTTGTGATCCTTGGGTTTTTCAAACTTCCCGGTCCATCCAACCTCTGGATTTACTATACAACCAAGACCTTCTCCCGACTTGACTTTTGCCAAGCAACCTTGTAGACATCCTCCACAATAAACAATCTCATCTGTTTTTCCCTCTCGCATTTTGTTGGGAAATTCCGGGTCTGCAACGAGAGATCTTCCGAGTGCAAAAAAATCAGCGAGTTTCTCGTTGAGGGCTTTTTCAAGTCTTTCCGGGTCTCCAAACCTTCCAGCTGCTATGATCGGTAACGAAGTAAGATTTCTTATCTTCCTCAAAGATTCTTCTTGAAATGTTTTGGAAACAAACATATGGTGGTAGTAAAAGGCAGGAGAAACGCATGCATTCCCCATACCCACATGAATGGCAATCGCTCCTTTATTTTCAACGAGTCGAAGTAAATCTTTGAGTTCCTCTGTATGCAGCCCTCTTTCAACCATTTCATCACCAGATACGCGGATTATCACCGGTAATTTTGCAGCTTTAACTGCATCCATAACATCATTTGCAAATTTTAACGGATCAGAATATTCGTCCCTTCTTCGGTTAATGTATTTAGAATAAAACTGAGAAACAAGGTAACCATGTCCCATTTGTATTTCTATCACGTCGGCTCCGGCTTTTTTTACACGAATGGCGGTATTTTTGAAATCCTCAATTGTTTTCAAAATTTCATCTTTCGTCATTTCACGAGCAGTCGCACCCGTTGACGGGCACGAAATCTCAGAGGAAGAAAACACAACTCCTGATGTCACCTTTGGATTAGCGGCACGTCCCGCATGATTGAGATGAACACATGCAAGCGTATTATTCGAGTGAATCGTATCTATTATTCTCTTAACTGAAGGTATAAACTCATCCGAATCTAACCTGAGTTGTTTGGGATGCTCTCTTCCACTCAAACTCACAGATATAGGCTCCACGTAAGCCATCGCCACACCACCTTTGGATATTGAATCATAATAAACGATATGACGATCTGTCACCCTTTGACCATATCCAGTTTTAATCGGTGCGGAAAACAAACGATTCTTCAGTTCGAGACTTCCCAAAAAATTCTTCTCAAAGATTTGCATGTTTCTTTCCTCCTCTCAATACCATGATCTTGTACTACTATATTATATACAAAAATATATGCAATTTGTATCTGAGAAGATCATCAAAAGCAAGCAACATTCGTAGGCTAAGTTACTCTGAACCTTCCCGCAGAATCACATTCAATATCACCGTTCACTTCGAGCATCGTGAGCTTAACATTTAATTCATCTATGGAGATTCCGACCGATTGACATATTTCTTCAACGGTTTTTGGGCCCTCTTTCAAACATTCGAGAATTGGATCTCCATCTTTTCTGTCCACCAAAACAGAACTAACATAGCCAAACTCATTTAGAACATCATCAGCCCTTGTAACACATTTTGCCCCTTCTTTTATCAATTCATTCGTACCTTCACTGGTTGAAGAGAAAATCGGTCCTGGGATGGCGAAAACTTCTCTTCCTTCTTCAAGAGCCAATCTGGCCGTTATTAAAGAACCGCTGTGTTTCGCTGCTTCAACCACAACAGTGCCCATCGAAAGACCAGCTATTATCCTGTTACGCCTTGGAAAGGTCCATCTATCTGGTTTTGTACCAAACGGAAATTCACTCACCAAGCAACCGTGCTTTTTCACTTCTTCAAAGAGTTTCCCATTCACAAAGGGGTAAACGACGTCTACACCGTTTCCAAGAACCGCTACGGTTGTTCCGCTTTTCAACGCCGCCGCATGAGCTGTCGAATCTATACCGTAGGCCAAACCACTCACGATCACCACACCATTTCTTGAAAGTTCTCCAGAAATCAAAGATGCCGCCGCTTTTCCGTAAGAACTTGCCTTTCTAGATCCCACAATCGCTATGGAAAACTCCTTCAGAGCGTCAAAATTCTCTCCCCAAACATACAAAAGGACAGGGGGATCGTGAATTTCCGCAAGGGTTTTAGGATACAATTTACTCCCATAAGGTACGAGAGAAACCCCAAGTTTTCTGGCCTTTTCGATCTCCTCTTCGACTCTTTTTCGCGTTCCTTCCTTTAGGATTTTGGCAATCGCTTCTTCAACCTTCATCTTCCAAAATACCTATCCAATCTTTTAAAATCCAAAGAATATACAAGCGGCCTTCCATGAGGGCATGACCAGATTTCAAGTTTATCCACATCCTTAAGAAGTTGAAAAATTTCTTCTTTTGAGATCTTCTCCCCCGTTTTCACTGCCGCTTTACACGCAAGAGTGGCCAAAAATTCATCCCTCGGATCTTCCGCAAACGAGAGGCGAAAAGATTCCACAACCGATACAAATACCTCTTGCCAATCTATACTCCTTCCAATATTCGGGACCCCTGTAAGTTCGTCGTCTTTCCACTCAAAACCGAAACCGTGTACCTCATTTCTGTGTTCAGCAAGAATTTCTTTTTGTGACTCGGTAAGATCGAGCTTTATGGGCATGGCAAGATGCTGTGATGTGCTAAAAGTAGAAACTTTAAATTTATCATAAAGAATCCTTTCATGCGCCGCGTGCATGTCAATGAAATACAATGTGTTTTTTCCTTCACACATTATATATCTACCACGTACAACTCCCACGATTTTCGTCTCAGAAAGTTTCTCACGCGTTTCTATCTTTTCCGGAGGCTTCGATACCATATTTATGTCGAAAGAAAGATTTGAGTTTTGAAAATAATCTTTTTCAAAAAAAGATTTCCCCTTGCTGGAAGGGCCTTTCGGTTCAACTTTCATCCACTCAGAATTATCCATCACTTTCGAGGCTTCAGAGGTTCTCAAGATGTCCCTTTCAACAGGTATCTTAAAAAGATCTGGTGAAGCCAAGGCGTTTTTCACCGCTCCAACGATCATTCCAAATATTTTAGACTGATCGCTAAATTTCACCTCCAATTTTTGAGGATGAACATTCACATCCACCAACTGGGGTGGAACCTCTATAAACATAACGGCAACCGGAAATTCCCCTTTTTTCAAATGTTGAGCATATCCCACTTCAATGGCTTTCATCAAAAGTCCGCTGCGAACATATCTCCCGTTGACAAAAATAACTTCATTCACCCTGTTCTGTCTTCCCACGGTCGGAGCACTTATATACCCGTGAATTCTAACACCACCAAAAGTCGAATCCACCCTTACAAGCTCGTACTCACCAAACACCATTTTTATTCTGCTTTCAAGAGAAAGCCCTGGTTTTACGTTGTATATCTCCTGTTTATCGTGAACATACCTAAACCCCACATTTTTGGAAAGAATGAATTTTTGAATCACTTCGGTAACCATTCTCGTTTCAACCGATGTGGAACTGAGGAATTTCCTTCTGGCGGGTACGTTAAAAAAAAGGTCTGACACGATTACTCGAGTGCCCTTTTCCTTGGCAATTTCTGTAACTTCCCCAGCTACACCACCAATCACGTCAAGCGCCACACCAATTTCTCCCAAAGTGGACGTTTCTATTCTCATCTTTGAAACGGCACTTATTGAACCCAGAGCTTCTCCTCTAAAACCAAATGTGCCTATTTTGTACAGGTCTTCAAATTTCTCTATCTTCGATGTTGTATGTGGTAATACAGCCATTTTGAGTGCTTCCGCTGACATGCCACTTCCGTTATCTTCCACAACTATCTTAGACTTTCCGCCACCATCTATTGAAATTTTCACTTTGTCGGCACTGGCATCCAAACTGTTTTCAACCAGTTCTTTCACAACGGAAGATGCGTGATCAACCACCTCTCCAGCTGCTATCCTTCTAACAACCTCTTCCGGAAGCTTATGAATTGGCATTGTTTCTCATCTCCATCGCTCGAAATAAAATCACCGCGACGCTAACAGAAACGTTCAAAGAATCCATCTTCTTTGCCATTGGGATAGACACAAAACCGTCACTTTTCTCCATAACAAGTCTTCGCACTCCTTTTCCTTCATTTCCAAAAATGAAGGCAATCGGTCCGGTCATGTCGATATCGTAATAAGGTTTTCCTTTCATGGTCGCAGCATACACCCATATTCCCCTTTTCTTTAATTCCTCAATTACTCTGGCAAGATTCGTCTCCACGGATATCGACAACCTAAAAGCATATCCCGCAGAAGTTTTTAAAACTGCCGGAGTTACAAGACATCCCCCACGCTTTGGAAGGATCAACAAATCCACTCCTGCACCATAAGCACTCCGAATAATGGCACCGACGTTGTGAGGATCCTGAACCTGATCGAGAATCACGACAAAAGGAGGATGCTCAAGGCGATCGAGCGTTTTAAAGGTATCCGCATACTTGTAATCGTTAATCTTTGCGGCTATCCCCTGATGATCCTTAGAATGCGTAATATTCTTTAATTTCTCTTCTTTCATCTTTTCAACTGGCACTCTCAAATGTCTCAATTCATTTTCCGTTTGTTTCATCTCGCGCGAAAGATTTGATGAATCCAAAATATACGCCCTCTTAATGTGTAGTCGCGCTTTTATTGCCTCCCTAACGACATTTCTCCCGTATATTACCATGGTTTTTCTCCCTTTTATCTTACAAAGTTATTTGTTAAAATAGCGTTGAACACCAACACCATTTTACCATGCAAAAGAGAGGAGAATCTTATGAAATTCGAAGCGATAAATCTTGGAGATGTTAAAGAATTTGAGGTCCAAGTGACAGATGAGATGGTCAGAGAATTTGCCAGAATAACCGGGGACAACAACCCACTCCATTTAGACGACGAGTTCGCAAAAAAGAGTATTTTTGGCAAACGTATAGTCCACGGAATGCTCGTTGTATCTCTAATTTCAAAAGTTTTGGGGCACGATTTTCCGGGCGCCGGTACTGTGTACGTTTCACAATCGGTTAGGTTTCGCAAACCAGTTTACGTCAACGACACGGTAAAAATAAGAGTGGAAGTGAAAGACAAAAATTCCGAGAAAAATAGGATATTCTTATCAACAACCGTGTTAGATAATGAAAAAAAAGTCATAACGGGAGAGGCGGAAATCTATCTTCCAAGCTAACTGGCAAAACGCACCCGAATTTTCTCGTCACTTTTCACAAACTCGTTAACCTCTGTTGGAAGTTTTACCAACAAGTAGAGCCAATACACACCAAATGTGACTATCGTTAAAACAAGAACTAAGAAAATATTTCTTTTCGTTATGGGACGTAATTCCTCAACTTGAGGCAATTTTTTCATGTTCCTGAGGTACGAGTAAACCCTGTTTTTTACCTGATAAATTGACGCAGAAGTGGAAAATATTTGGTAAAGATATATCAGGTATAAGACAAAACCAACAAGGCCAAAGATGCTGGTCATTGGTGGTACAAACAAAAAAACAAAAGCAATTATGTAAGAAACTACATACCCCCAAAAAGCCCAACCAGGAACCCTCTCACTCTCCAACTCCTTCGCTGCAGCTTCTATCTCAGATTTGATCGAGAGATCGTCAGTCTGAATGTTGGCAAGCAATGCACGAGTATGATTTATGTTGTTGTTCAAAACGTTCATGATCTGTTTTAAAACTACAAATTGCAAAATTGCCGTAATTACTCCCAAGATCAACACAAAAATGTAAACTCCAAGACTGAATGAAATCAAACTTAACATGTTTATTCCAGTGGTCATCCCGTTGAAGGTTCTCATTCCCGCCATCGCCATTACAACCGTACTCGTTATGGTGGTTACAAGTATTAACACAATCGCGGTTACCGCCAGTCCAACATTTACCCTTCCATCCATCAACTTCACCCCCTCAGACTTCTTAATTAGATATTATCACAAAACGAAAGATAAAAAAATCGTTTTTTA
The DNA here is from genome assembly GCA_015486145.1 of Mesoaciditogaceae bacterium. Lineage (GTDB taxonomy): Bacteria > Thermotogota > Thermotogae > Mesoaciditogales > Mesoaciditogaceae > WFSH01. Next base: position 27,675 of record WFSH01000092.1, on the reverse strand, counting down.
CTTTCCACAAGGTATAATGAAGTCAAAGGAGGCTTGCAATGAACAACGTAGAAATATTCAAATTCGGAGAAGAACTGGCCAACTCGATAACTCATGGCATCGGAGCTTTACTTTCAGTAGCGGCATTGGTTTTACTGATCGTTTTCTCAAGCATTCACGGAAATCCTTGGTATATCGTGAGTTTTACAATATATGGTTCTACACTGGTGACTCTCTATACGATCTCAACTTTGTACCATAGTTTTCCAAAGAGCACGGTTAAAAGCGTTTTCGAAATTTTGGATCATTCATCTATTTTTTTACTTATAGCGGGAACCTATACACCTTTTACTTTGATAAGCTTAAGGGGATCCATAGGATGGATGATCTTTGGAACTGTTTGGGGATTAGCCGCCGCGGGAATAATCTTTAAAGTGTTTTTCATCAAAAAATTCGTCGTCATCTCAACTCTACTGTACATTGTCATGGGATGGATGGTGGTTTTCGTATTGAAAAATCTTGTGGAGTCTTTGCCAAAGACAGGCTTGATCTTCCTGATCATTGGAGGTGTTCTTTACACAATTGGCACTGTATTTTACATCCAAAGAAAAATCCCCTATCACCACACAATATGGCACATCTTTGTCTTGGGAGGCAGTACTTTTCACTTTTTTGCTGTGCTGAGTCTCTTATGATCGAAAACACTCCCTAAGGTTTCACTTTCCACAAAGATTCAAAATTTTCGAGGTAAAACCTCGCAACTTTCTTTGAGTGAATGACAATTAAGACCTCGTTGTTTTTTCTTTGTGCCGAACGGGTGAGGTTGTAAGAACCAGTTAACACTTTCGCAGTTGGAAAACCCGGATCCACAATGATGTACTTGTCATGAAGTAACCCGTAAGGATTATCAAAGTCCTTTAAAAAATTGAACTCTTTCATTTTTGGCATAACACTGTATTTGGAGGAATTCCAGTTTTCATCCACTAAAACTCTTACCTTTACACCTCTTTCTTCTAACGCCATGAGCAAAAGTGAGATTCTCATATCTGAAAAGGCAAACATTGCGACATCCACCTCATGCTTTGCATCTTTAAGAACGCCAACAATTTCGCTAAAGATTCCACCTAAGGGGGAGAATCTCACGTCTAATTTCATTCCTTCTACCGTCAAAGTTGTGGCTTCTGCAAATTTCGGAGTGGAAAAGTATCCGTTGTACACGCGGTTAAATTCTTCATTGAACACGCAAGAGAGCGGCTCAGAATTAAAAATCAAAGCGTTGTTCAAATCTTCATACATGGATGATTTCGTAAAATTCGCAGAACCTACCCACACCCATGTGTCATCGATCACGGCAAATTTTTCATGCATCAAACCGCCTTCCGTCGGATCGGCAACGGTGTTCAATCCCAAAAAAGCATCGCGATTTATCAAATAGTTTTTCCCTTCCGTGACAATTCTAACGTTGACTCCTTCTGACCTTTTCTCTTTCAAAGCATTTATTATTTCAACATCGTTCATGTTATAAATGGCGATTGATATGGTGGATTGCGCAGAGTTGATAAGATCTAACAAACGAGATTTTAACTCACCAGAATTCGGGGGAACGTTGAAAAAAATGCCCAAAGCGAGAATCTCACATGCCATTAAAGTCAAAAACAAGAAAAGTATGTACGCTCTCATAAGTTCATTTTATCAAAAAAGGCGCTTAAAAGCGCCTTTTTTGATCCCAAAGATTCGAAATTATTATCAAGTCAGAACTTAAACGTCCCGTATCTTACCACCTTAAGCATGGCTTCATTTTTTACCTTATCGGCCAATTTTCTGTTGATCATCTCACGAAAAAGCTTTTCCATGTTTCTCTTTTTCACTTCAACCACTCCTTTCACTCTTTTTGTTCTTACATCCTCAATTTTATCCCCAAAAGCTTGATAATTCGTGTTGTTCAAGATCAGATCCCGTTTGATTTGTCAGTAAGGTTCACTAAGTCTTATTCAAGCTTTTGTTGAAAGGAAAAGAGGTGATCATGAAATTTAGACATTGCCACTCTTCTTTAATCGGTAACCTAATTGAAAATATTTTTTTCTTTTTATATTCTGAGTCTTTCGTGGTAAAATCTTATGACGCACGATCCGGGTTTGAAGAGAGTTGACTACTCCACCTTGGATCGGCGGATGTTTTGTGGGAGGAGGTGCAAAATGTACGCCATCGTTGAAGTTGGAGGAAAGCAATACAAGTTGTCAGAAGGTGAAGCATTTAAAACCGAAAGATTCAAAAGCATCAAAGAAGGAGAACAAGTTATCCTGGATAAGATCTTAACTCTAAAAAAGGATGACGAAACGAAAATAGGCTCCCCCTACGTAGAAGGTGTAAAAGTCAGGGCAACCCTTTTAAAGAACGGAAGATACCGAAAGGTTTTGACCGTTAAGTTCAAGGGACGAAAGGGATACAGACGTGTCAAAAATCACAGGCAGTGGTATTCCCTGTTAAAAGTGGAAAAAATCGAAGGATGACTCGATGCGTTTTTTTCTCTCACAACGATCGGTACACCGCTTTTAAGATATCTGGTCATGTGGGATTGGGAATTAAAGGCAAAGACGTTGTTTGTGCAGCAGTAAGTGCGGTAACTCAGGCAACAATGATAGGACTTGAAGAGGTTCTTGGGGAAAAAATAGTTTACGAGATAAAAGATGGTTTGATCAAGTGTGATGTGAAAAGTGAGAATGATTGCGCACAAAAAATGATTGAGACACTTCAAAAAACCCTCTTACAATTGTCAAAACAGTATCCAAAGAACCTGTTGGTTTACCAAACGGAGGTGTGATCAACGTGAAAATAAAACTTCAACTATTTGGATCAAAAAGCTCAACGGGAAAGAACGGAAGAGATAGCAATCCAAAATACCTCGGAACTAAAGTTGGAGATGGAGAAAAAGTTAGAACTGGAAACATATTGGTGAGACAGCGTGGAACAAAAATATGGCCCGGAAAGAATGTTGGCATTGGTAAAGATTTTACTCTTTTTGCGCTTTCCAATGGAAAAGTGAAGTTTGAAACGCGCCGAAAAAGGAAATACGTTAGTGTGGTGCATCAAGAGGCGGAAGTTAAATGATCGAAAGGACCAAAAGGCTAACCATCATAGGTGTATTTTCAGCCATGGCTACGGTGCTAATGTTGATCGAAATACCGATTCCCCAATTGGCCGGTTTTAAATACGATCCAAGCGACATCGCAGCCTTGTTGGTGGGTTTCATGCTTGGTCCCATTCCCGGTGTTTTAACGGTGCTCATCAAAGATTTGCTTTATTTTGCCATAAGAGGAACTGACGTGGTGGGTATCTTCATGAATGCTGCGGCCGGGAGTTTGCTCGTGGGTTTTTCAGCATGGTTTTATTCAAGAAAAAAGACCAAAGCACGTGCAATAGCGTCTTTAAGCATCGCTTCGATTGTCATGATGGCTGGAATGGATGTTTTAAATATGTTGGTTTATCCACCGTATTTGAAGGTTTCTTACATGTTTGTCTTGAAAAATTACCTATGGATAATAACGCTCTTCAACATGCTCAAAGCGACTGTTGATGGATTCGTAACCTTTTTGATCTACAAGAAGACGTCCAATTTTTTCAAATTGGAAACGTGGGAAACGAATCGCGAATGGAGGAAAAACGAAAAATGAATCAAAAAACTTATTTTGCAAAGAGAGATGAGTTGAGAAAGAAATGGTATGTGGTAGATGCTGACGGCAAGCCGATTGGTCGCCTCGCCGTGGAGGTGGCTAAGATTCTTTCCGGAAAAAACAAACCAACGTACACTCCTCATGAAGATACCGGAGATTACGTGATCGTTATAAATGCAGAAAAGGCTATTTTGACCGGAAATAAACTCAACGATAAATTTTATTACCATCACACCGGATACATGGGAAATCTTAAAAAAATCAGTGCCAAAGATATGTTAAAAACACACCCAGAAAGGTTGATAAAGTTTGCCGTTCACGGTATGCTTCCCAAAGGTGTTCTTGGTAGACACATGTTCAAAAAACTCAAAGTTTATCGTGGTAAAGAGCATCCACATGTTGCTCAAAAGCCTCAGCTGTTAGAACTGTAAAATCAATGACGAAAACGGTGGAGCGTTTTCTCGTTTTTAACATTTGAAAGGAGCGGCATGAATGACAGAAAAAGCAGATTATTACGGTACCGGTAGAAGAAAAACTTCCATAGCACGGGTTCATTTAAGGCCTGGAGATGGAAAGATAGTTATAAATGGGAAGAATTTTGAATCTCTTAAGGATTATTTTCAAAGGGACACACTTGTTATGGAGGTCAACGATCCCTTCATCGTCACCAATACCGTTGGACAGTTTGACATAATATGTCGAATAAACGGTGGGGGTCTTTCAGGGCAAGCTGGTGCTCTTCGACTTGGAATAGCAAGGGCTTTGCTGAATTTTAACGATAGTCTTAGAGGCGTGTTAAAATCAAAGGGACTTTTAACAAGAGACTCAAGAATGGTTGAAAGAAAGAAATACGGAAAGAGGAAGGCCAGAAGAAGTCCACAGTTCTCTAAGCGTTAATTGAAAACACAGTCTTGTGAAAAGGGAATTAGAAGATTTCAAGTCAAAGTGCGACATAGTAAAAGTAGTGTCGCACTATGTTTCACTCGAAAAAGCCGGTTCAAGCTATCGCGGATTGTGTCCTTTTCACGAGGAGAGGACCCCATCTTTTTATGTTAATCCAGAAAAAAAGTTCTTTCATTGCTTTGGATGTGGCGCTGGAGGAGACGTCATAGAGTTTGTAAAAAAAATTGAGAACGTTTCTTTTGTTGAAGCAGTCCAAAGAGTTGCAGAGATGTGTGGTGTTGAACCACCCGCTTTTGGAAATGATGAATTTTACTCTAAATACACCTTAATGATGAATTCACTCACCAACGCTTATAGAAATGCACTCTTTTCCGGTACCGGCAAACAAGCGCTTTCTTATTTAATGGAAAAACGGCGTCTTACCAAAAAAGATATTGAAAAATTTGAACTTGGATATGCCCCTGTTAACTCAAATATCGTGCTAAATCTGGCTCGCCAACAGAAAATCAGTGTAGAAGAACTTATAAAATATGGATTAATCACGAGAACACGCAGTGGAAATTTACGAGAGTTTTTCACAAATAGGGTGATATTTCCCATAAAAAATTCAGAAGGTAGAGTAGTGGCTTTTGGTGGAAGAAGTTTAACCAATGAGATTCCCAAATATATAAACTCTCCTGAAAGTCGCTATTTTTCAAAATCCAAGTTGCTTTATCTTTTCAACATCGCTCGTCACAAGATAAGGGAAGCGGGTTTTGCCATACTTTGTGAAGGGTACATGGATGCCATAGCTTTTCACAAGAATGGTTTTGATAACACCTGTGCGGTTTTGGGCACAAACTTAACCAAAACTCATTTGAACACATTGAAGAGGGTGACAAACAACTTACTCTTTGTACTTGACAGTGACAATGCTGGTATATCTGCGATGCAAAGAATGGCTAAAGTTTTGGTAGGGGAAGGATTAAACATAAAGGTGATCGTATTCAAAGAATCAAAAGATCCGGACGAATTTTTTTCATCGCACAGCAAAGAAGATTTTCGAAAGACGCTAAATGCAGCATCAAATTATTGGGATTTTTATGTTCGACAGTCACTTGGGGAACTAGGTGATCCAATCAAAGCTATTTACAGATTTAAGCAGGCTATTTCCTGGTTAAAATCTCCACTTTTGAGACGTCAATTGGTTTCAAAGGCAGCCAAGTTACTCATGATCGATGAGAAAGATATATTGTACGAACTTCAAACCACAAGAAGTAGCAATGTTCTTCATGGCTTTTCATCCATAAGAATGACGATAGACGATTACGTGATTTACCTTCTGTTTTTGAATAAAGAGTCACGAACAAAAGTCATAGAAAAAGTAAAACCGGAATTTTTGTCCCCTTTGGCAAGGAAAGCGTTTGAGATTGTAACATCGGGTGTTATTTTGCCACAAGAAGCCATGAAGCACTTTGAAAAAGAGGAAGGGGAAAGATTTTTTCAAATTCTCACTCATGATGAACGACACGTAAACGTGGATAAAATGATCAAGCTTTGCACTTCAAAATTGGAGGAGAGAGAGCTAAAAGCCAAAATAGAAATGGTGGAAAGAGAAATAACCGCTACTGCGGATCAGACCCAGAAGGCAAAACTCATGAAAAGAGCGATGGAGCTTCGTTTGTTGTTAAAAAAAAGAGGAGGTGCTTCAAATGGCCGAAAATAACACCACCTTGATAAAAAAGAAAATCAACGCTTTAATAAAAAAGGGGAAAAAGTGGGGGTACATAACTTATGCCGATATAGACAGTGCCATTCCCGCGAATTACGAGGATTTTGATTCGGCGTTTTTAGAAAACATATATGACATTCTTGAAAAAGAACATATCACAATCAAAGAAGATGGTGAAGATATTGCGAATTCGGATGAAGAATATGCCAACGCGGAGGCATTCGAAGTAAAAAAGTACTTATCTTATCTTGAAAATCAAAAGCCAGAAATATACGACAATGCCAATCTTAAGGATCCCGTGAAGTTATATCTCAAAGAAATTGGAAGAATTCCCCTTCTTTCCCCAAGTGAAGAACGAAGGCTTGCCCGCAAGGCGGCAAATGGCGACGAGAGGGCAAAGCAGAAACTTTGCACTTCCAATCTTCGCCTTGTCGTTAGCATCGCAAAGAAATACATGGGAAGGGGATTATCTTTTTTAGATCTCATTCAAGAAGGTAACATCGGACTCTTAAAAGCCGTTGATAAATTTGATTGGAAGAAGGGTTACAAGTTTTCAACATATGCAACGTGGTGGATTAGGCAGGCAATAACTCGGGCCATAGCCGATCAAGCACGAACGATAAGAGTTCCGGTTCACATGGTCGAAACCATAAACAAACTAAACAAAGTCATACGAAACTACATGCAAAAACATGGCTGTTACCCAACCGTTGATGATCTTGCCACCCTTATGGAAAAGCCTCGTGAAAAAATAGCCGAGATTCTCAAAGCGGCTCGTGAGACTATATCGCTTGAGTCTACAGTCGGAAATGACGACGAATCTACCATAGGTGATTTTGTGGAGGATTCAAATGTTCTTTCACCAGAAGACGCAGCCTCCCAAATGATGCTTCACGAGCAAATAGAAAAAGTGTTGAATACTCTCAATTCAAGAGAAGCTATGGTGTTAAAAATGCGATATGGACTGATAGATGGAAAAGCCAAAACGCTTGAGGAAGTGGGACAGTATTTCAACGTGACTCGAGAACGAATCAGGCAAATAGAGGTTAAAGCGCTTCGTAAGCTTCGACATCCAAGTCGAAGCAAACATCTGAAGGTCTTCATGGGGCTAATCGAAGAAGACGAAGAACAAACAACTGAAGAAAATCAACAACGACAGCAAAATGAAAAATAAAAAAACGTTCCTCCCGGGTGTGAAACCGGGAGGAATTTTCTAACTCAACCTTATAAGGCTGTAATCCCCTATTACAAGATTGTGGACTTTGGGCTTCGTCTCGATACTCGATACCGTGGCATTTTTTCCTATGATACTCGAATCTATTCTAACCTCCACATCACGAATGGTGGAATTTTCTAAAAGAATGGAGTTCTCAATTTCCGAGTTTTCGATCGTGACTTTAGGACCTACTGAGGTGTAAGGCCCCAAATACGAATTGATAATCAAAGCTCCCTCTCCCACAATGATCGGCCCTCGAATAATCGAATCAACAATTTCAGCACCTTTTTCTATCACAACGTATCCTTCCATGATGGTTCCACCATTGATAGTTCCTAATTTTCTGGAATTTTTCAGGTTGGCAAGCACTCTACGATTGGCTTCTAAAAGGTCGGCAGGTCGACCAGCGTCTTTCCACCATCCGTAAACAACATGTCCTTGAATTTTACGCCCGTGACTTATAAGATACTGAATCGCATCGGTAATTTCCAATTCTCCTCGCCACGAAGGTTTGATGTTATCTATTCCCTCAAAAATAGAAGCATCAAAAAGGTAGACACCTATGATCGCGAGATTAGAAGGGGGATCTTGAGGTTTTTCCACAACTCTAACTATGCTCCCACCGTTCACAACTGCTATCCCAAATCTTGAAGGATCTTCAACCGGGGTTAAAAGGATAGAAGCGTTGAGATCGCTTTCGGAAAAATTGTTAACAAATTTGGAAAGATCCTCTTGAATCATGTTATCTCCAAGATACATCAAGAATTTTTCACCACTGATAAAATTCTTAGAAAGTTTAACGGCATGTGCCAATCCCATAGGTCTTTCCTGAACGATGTATTCCAAATGTGCACCAAAATTTGAACCATCTCCCAAAATTTCCCTAAAAGCAGACTCATTCTCTGGATTGACGATCATGCCTATTTCGGAAATCCCAGCGGCAAGAATCTTTTCAATACTGTAGAGTATAACCGGTTTGTTTGCCACCGGTATCAACTGTTTGGCATTCGTAAATGTTAATGGTCTGAGTCTTGTTCCTTTTCCAGCGCAAAGTATTATCGCCTTCATCACTTATCATCCTTCTTCACAAGCGTGCATTTTTGAATATGCGTTCAACGCCGCAGTTACTATGGGATAAACCACCGGCGATGATGTGAGTAGAGGCTGAGTTCCAATTTGAAGTGCCACAAGATCTGTGACGGTCATTCTGTTTTGAATGGCCATGCCAAGCACATTTATCATCTCTCCGACAGATTTTCCGCCCATTATCTGCCCACCAAGCAAAACACCACTTGCTTTTGAAAAAACGAGTTTAACTTTTACTTTACTCGCATCGGGAAGCGTTCCTGGGTGACGATCCTCCGCTTTAGATACCCCACAAATAGCTTCAAATCCGCTTTCCATCGCCTCTGTTTCGGTTCCACCAGCTGCTCCCAGCGTGCGATCGAAGATCGACGTGGAAAATATGCCAATATTTCCCTTGATCTCCCGTATAAGTCTAACGTTAAAAAGGTTGGCACCGGCGACTCTCGCATCAAAGGCAGCGGTGGATGCAAGCATTAATCTGCTTGGTCTCCGGGAAAAGAATTCCTTGTGCTCTGTGCAATCACCAACGGCAAATACATCTTTTGCACTTGTTCGCATGTACTCGTCGGTCCAGATGCCACCCGTCATCCCTATAAAAATGCCGGCATTTCTTGCAAGAACAGAGTTAGGTCTGTATCCTATTGCAAGAACTACTCCATCTACTTCTACGCGTTTTCCACTCTCAAGTACCAAGCCTTCAACTTTACCTTCACCAACTATTTCTTTAACTCTGGAAGAAGTTATAACGTTAACATGATTTTCTTCCAACAGTTCTTGAACTTCTGAAGAAAACTCCGGATCAAATGCAATGGGAAGCACTCTCTCCATGGCTTCCACGATGGTAACTTGTTTTCCCAACTTGTGAATTTCACCGCTTACCTCTACACCTATAAACCCTGCTCCAATAATTGCTATCTTGTTCATCTTCTTCAAAGCATCTTTCATTCTGGATATCTTAGTTATGTCTTTTGATACGGTGAAAATACCTTCCATTTCTATACCTGGAATTCTCGGTACAATTGGAGTTGAACCCGTCGCCAACACCAATTTGTCGTATTCTATCTCTCCATTCGAAGTTGTCACGATCATTTTGGCGTCAACATCAAGCGTTTTCACTTCATCAATGATAACTTTTACACCTTTTGATTCAATTCCCTTGGTGCTTAATAAATCACTTTCCACCGATTTCAAAGTTGCCAACGTGTAGGGTATGCCACACGGTATCAAAGTTTGGCCTTCTTTTTTAATCAGTGCCACAGTCTTTTTAGGATAAGCCGCCAAGACAGTTGTGGCTACAGTCATTCCAGCAGGCCCACCCCCGATTATTACCACATCAAACTTCAAAATTTTCACCTCCACTAAAAATAACCTGTTATTTCAAAAAAAGTAGATAGATCAAGCCGACAATTAACGCTAATCCCCCAATTATCACGATCTCTTTGAGATACGTATATCCGTTTTTGTTTATCACCACGTTTAACGTTTTTGTCAGCGTTCGACCATAACTTTCAACCGTGAATTTCACCTTATAAATACCGTTTGGCATATATTGACCTTGAATAGACCTTCCATCCCAAGTTACACTTGTAGTCCCATAAGATGTGTTGAGTTTACGATACCATATCATATTGTTCCCCGAGTAAATCTTTATCGTCACAATCGCTCTTCTACTGAGGGTCATATAAAATGTCGTGGTATCCTGATACCAATCACCGTTGGGACTGAATGGATTTGGAGAAGCTCTAACTGAAAATTTCAAAGGTTTAAGTTTTAAATAAACACCTGTCTCAGTGGTACGTTGAAAAGCAAAACTCAACGCTTTTTGATAAGGCACGTACTCTGGATTTGAAAATGTCACGACATGAGAGCCTACGGGCACGTATATTCCCCGCAAGGAATTGGCTATTTCACCGTAATTTTGCCCATCTATTTTGACGAAAATGGGGTAAACGTTAGAATCGACCTTTAGCATTCCTGCCGCGGAAAGCTCAACCGACAAATAATTATCCCCGGAATTCACACGATAGCTGATCGTTTGAGAAATGTACCAAGATTTTTCAAATTTAATGCTGTGATATCCGACTTTCAACCCCGTGAGATACAAATATCCATCATATCCCGTTCCACCGGCAAAAACACCATCTATGTATATTTTTACATATGGCTGAGAATGAATGTAAATGTTGGCGGTGAGCGGAATGAGCTGTACATTCAGTGTTGTGGTAAGTCCGGCGTTCACTACAACAGAGTTGTTGTAGTAAGTCTGATATCCATCCTTTTTGACAACCACCGTATGATACCCTGGTGAAACCGTCAAAACCTGATCCCCAGTGCCCACGTTTTCACCATCAACGTACACATAGGCACTCGCTGGAGAAACGTTTATTTCCAACGTACCGTTAACAACTTGCTGAATCGGAACGAGTTTTATATCCAACAAACGTGTTTGTCCCACTCCAACAAAAACGGTTCCTTTCCATGTTCGATATCCACTTGCTGACAATGAAAGCAAGTGATATCCAGGAGTTACTCCTATGAGTTTGGGTGTGAACCCATAAATCTTCCCATCAACCGTTAATTTGGCTCCTTCTGGGGTGGTCTGAACTTTCAAAAATGTTTTCTTTCCAACGCTGAGGTAAAAGTAAGTCCATGCCGTCCATTTTTTTGAAATTGGAACGATCGATTTCATGAGCTTTAATTTGAACTTTACAAACTCTTTTTTCCCGGTTTCTCCAACGACGGCGAATGGGAGTTTTTTTGTGGTCGTGGCATTGTTTAAAAAAGGCAAAGGTCGAGTGGAAAGTATGAATTCCACAAGTTCTATTCCCGACTTTGTACCAGAAACCCTAAAGCGATATTTAGAAGAAGATGGTATTTTATGAAGTCCAGCCTTCATAAAGTTGTTTTTTTGGTAATAATTCGGGAAAAGCTGCGTTATCTTCCCGCTTGAAGGTATGTCGAGTATGTAGAGATATCCCGATACAGCCGTTTTCACCTTAAACCAAATTATCTCTTTTGGTTTGTATTCGCTACCGTTGGGTTTGTTCATCGTGACGGTAATGATTTTGTTGGGCACGATTGCAATTAATTTCGAAGATGCCAAAGCTTTCACCTCAGAAGGAACTTTTGGAGGTACAACTTGCATAGAAGCGGCAAAAGCCACTATTGACAGTGCAAAAACGACGATCAACACCAATATTTTTCTCACCCTTATCATCCCTCCCTGAACACTTTAAAAGTGCCCTAAAAATTAAGCACCATATTTCTCAAGTCTCATGGCATTGGCTAAAAGTAACGTCATGAGATCTCTTGCTTCAATTGTTCCTAAACTCCCGCGTGCGCATTCCTTTTCGTTGAAAAAATTTGACAAACCGTAGCGTGAGTATTTGGAATAAAGCAAAAATGGAACTGGATGCCAACTGTGTCCCCCCACAAGTGCTGGCGTAGAATGATCCCCAGTTATAACAACAACATCTGGCTTCAAAGACATGATTTCCGGTATAACTTTGTCCACCGTTTCTATGACATCTACCTTTGCCATAAAGTTCGAATCTTCTCCATACGAGTCCGTATGCTTCACGTGAAAATAGAAAAAATCATATTTATCGTAGTTGTCTTTTAAAACTTTAATCTCAGATCTTACCGTTTCCATTTCTCCTATCGCAGCTGGAACTTCTAAAACCTCCATCCCAACTAACTTTGCAAGTCCACGATACATTGGATACGTTGCTATGGCAGCACTCTTGATCTTATAGACTTCTGGGAACTGAGGAAGATCTGGATACTTGGAAAATCCCCTCAAAAGGCAGCCAGATATTCTCTCACCGTTCTTCAAAAGATCCACAACACGTTTAATGAACTCGTTCACGATTTTTGCGGTTTTCTCCGCTTCCACCGAAAGTGCTTTGGCGTATTCAATTGGTTGTCTATCACGTTGTGGATCGGCATCAGTTAGCCTATCATCAAGGCCATCACCGGTAAGTTTCAAAACAAATCTGTGTTCTTTTCCCGGAAAAACTTGAACCTTCACCCCATCTATCTCAGATATTTTGGAGTTTATCAGTTCGCACACTTTGGCATTCTCTTCGGTTGCCGGCCTCCCAGCTCTTCGATCTATTACCACCCCGTCACGAACAGTTGCAAAATTTCCACGTGCAACCACATCTTTATTTGAAACCTCGAGTCCTATTCCCAAAGCTTCAAGTATACCCCTACCTATTTGATATTTAACCGGATCATATCCAAAGAGCCCGAGATGTCCCGGCCCACTACCCGGCGTTATCCCTGGAATTACCGGTACAGTTTGACCCAGATCAGAAGCCGAGGCAAGGGCATCCATGTTGGGTGTGTTCGCCACTTCGAGTGCCGTTTTTCCACCAAGCATTGGAGCTCCTCCAAGACCGTCCATGATCAACATAAGCATCTTGGTATCATTTTTTACCGTGAGTTTACTCACAAATTCTTGTTTATCCAATTTCAACAACCTCCTTCGGACGTTTTTCTTCTTTAATTATACCTCAAATTGGCGAATATCCTATTTCAAAGACAGTAAAAAATGGTACAATGACTTGGAGGCGGTGTTGCATGAAAATAAGCATTTTGTGCGATGACGTTGCTAAATCTGGCTTTCTTTCAGAACATGGCTTATCACTTTTGATAGACGACGCGGTTGTTTTTGATACGGGTTCAAGTGATGTGGCCATCAAAAACGCTGAAAAACTCAGAGTTAATCTCGGTCACGTGAAAAAAATAATCATAAGTCATGGCCATTATGACCACATGGGTGGACTTTTACACTTCTTAAAAAATACCGGTCAAGTAGATGTTTACATACATCAAAAAGCACTCATTCCCAAATACAGTGGATCACGTTTTGCCGGTCCTCCTTACAATTGGGAAGATGTTGAAAAAATCTCAAATGTTCACCTATTGAACGGAGATACAAAAGTTGATGATTTTGACCTCATAAACGAGATCAAAACCGATCCTGCCATAATAGACAAGCACTTCAACGTTAACGGTGTTCAAGATACTTTTGAAGATGAAATAAACCTCTTTAAAGATGGAGTCTTGATAACCGGTTGCGCCCATAGGGGAATTGAATACATTCTTGAAGAAGTGAGAAAAACTCACACCGTTCACACCGTTATCGGTGGGTTTCACTTAAAAGACGCTGCTTTTTATAGAATAGAAATGATCACAAAGAAATTTCAAGAATACAAATTGAAAGTTGTTCCTTTGCATTGCACGGGTGAGCTGGCCATTGAATTTTTCAAGAAAAAGTTAAAGGAAAAATGTATTTTGAAAAAAGCGGGAGATACGATGTTCATTTAGCACCTTACATGTCTGAATGAAATCATTTGTAAGGCAAAAATTCAAAAAATCGAAACTGCATTTGTACGGGGGAGAGGTATAATGGATTGTAGACTGTAAAAGGAGACTTTTAAATATGCTTGAATTGAGGAACGTAAATCTCAGTTTTGAAAAAAAGCGAATATTGAACGATCTTAACATGAAATTTGACGATGGAAAACGATACGTCGTTCTCGGTAACAACGGAACGGGTAAGTCCACGATTGCCAACTTGATAATGGGTGTGGAAAAATACAAACCACAAAGAGGTAGCGTGTATCTTAATGGAAAAAATATAACCTCTTTGGGCGTTTATGAAAGGTCAAAGCTTGGCATAACAGTTGCTTTTCAAGAAAGTGTGAGATTTGAGGGGATAACAACCTTCAATTATTTGACGCTTGGCGGAAAGATTAAAGCTTCTTACAGCGACGCAAAAAGGGCACTTGAATTAGCGGGACTGAATTCGGAATATCTGAAGCGTCGTGTTGACGATTCTTTAAGCGGTGGAGAGCGAAAAAGGATCGAACTCGCTTCCGTTCTTATGTTAAAGATGCGCTACGTTATTCTCGATGAACCGGATTCTGGCATTGACATGATGTCACTCGATACAATTTCAAGGATCATTGACACTTTAAACTCAAAGGGAACAACGGTTATCACCATAACACATCGCGAAGAGATCGCAAAAAACAGCGACTACGCATACCTCATTTGTTCCGGAACGGTTTTGAAGGAAGGGCCACCAACGGATATAGCGGCTTATTACAAAAAAATGTGCGATCGCTGTGATCATCCAAATGAAATTATAGAAAGCGTAAAAGAGCTTGAACACAGAAAGGGTGTAAGGGCATGAGAATAGCTCCGGACTATTCAAAAGAGTTTGAAAAAATTGTTGAAGCTTACGAAAAAAGTGGCGGGGAGTCCTCAAAGCTGTTGGATAAACGTGTGGCATCAATAATAATAAGTGGAGACAAGATCATAGGACTCAACAGTGTTGAAGGAGTTGAAATAGAATCCGGTAAAATAGAAAACGGCGTGTGGGCTAGAGTGAAGGTGATGAAGGGGAAAAAGGTAGAAATGCCCATACATCTGTGCACGGGATTTCTCGGAAAAGAAGGGGAACAACGTGTGAATTTCAATTTCATCGTGGAAGAAGGCGCGAGTGTCAAATTCATATCACATTGCTCTTTTCCATGGTCTACACATTTGGTTCATAAAATGCTATCAACTGTACACATAGGTAAAAATGCCACGATGATCTATGAAGATGCGCACTTTCACTCGGAAAGTGGAGGGGTCACGTTGATTTCTGACACACACGCGACGATAGAAAATGGTGGTTTCTACAGAAATTCGTTTGATCTGACGAAAACAAGAGTTGGAAAGTTAAAAGTTAAAGTGAACGTGGATTTGAAAGAAAATGCCACTTCCGAGTTGAACAGCAAAATACGCGGAAGAAAAGATGATGATATTTCCATAGTGGAAAGTCTTGGTTTGAACGGAGAAAGATCGCACGGCATCGCAAAATCTACGGTTATAGCAACTGATAAAACGCGTGCCAGAATAATCAACGAAGCTTTTGGAAATGCACCATATTCAAGAGGACATATAGAATGCACTGAAATCACGAAAGGAAATGGCGTGGATGTTTCAACGCTGCCAGTTTTAAAAGTAACCAACGATCTTTCCGAACTCACTCATGAAGCCTCTATAGGGCGTGTAAATTCCAAACAACTAAACACACTTATGGCAAAGGGCATGACAGAAGAGGAAGCCACCGAGTTTATCATCAAAGGACTTTTAAGCTAAATCAACATAAAACTTGAAAAAGTCTCATCTTATACTTCCTTACCAAAGTCAATTCCACACTCTTTCATTTTAGAAATAACGAGATTAAAATCCCTTTCGTTCCTAACAAAGTTTATTTTGTCCGCATCTATTGTCACAAATTTGCTTGTGCACTTTGAGAAAAAACCATCGTAAGCTTTCACAAGATTGGATATGTAGTTTTTACTTATCGACCTTTCGAAAAGTCTGTCTCTCATGGATATTCTCTCCATGAGCGTTTCAACAGATGCCTTCAAATACACGATCAAATCGGGTGTCGGTACTTTTGATTCTAAAACACCGTAAACGCGTTCGTAAAGAGACAGTTGATCTCCAAAAAGATTCATCTGAGCAAAAAGTCTGTCTTTGTCAAACATGTAATCACTTACCACATCTTCTTTTTTCACGATTTTCAACAGTTCCTCTTGCTGAGAATACCTACTTAAAAGAAAGAAAAGCTGTGTTTGAAAAGCCCAACGCTCTCTGTCGACATAAAAATTGGCCAAAAAAGGGTTTTCTTCCACGATCTCTAAAATGGGTCGAATTCCAAATCTCTTGGAAAGCATGCGTACCAACGTTGTTTTCCCAACGCCAATTACGCCTTCTACGCACACGTACATTTTTTCCAAACCTTTTCACTCAAGGTTTTGTGTAAAAAAAGACGAAAACCGCCACTACTGCCGCGAGCTCAAGGGCTTGGAAAAGGTAGATCGTTCCGAGCCTTGATTCAAGCGTGGAAACTCTTTTTCTGAGTGTCTCATTTTCTTGAGAGAGATTTTTCAATTCCGATGCAGATGATGATATCTCATTCACGGCCTTCGAGATCATTTTGGAACTTTTTTGTCTTTCGCTCGCGATCGAATTCACCTTTATCCTCAAATTTGAGATGTCGGCTTTTTCATTTGAAATGGCCATGTCGAAAGAATTTTTAACGGACTTGACTTTAACATTCAGATTCTCAACCGAAGCGGAAAGTGTGCTCATTTGTGAACTCATCTTATCAAGCTTCGTGCTCAAACCGTCAACTTTTTGAACAGTCTCAGAAAGTACACTCGCAGGGGGCACTTCTTTGACAAGTGTCAACGAGGAAACTAATTTTTGCATCGCGTTGAGTTGAACTTTAAGCTGTGCAATTTCATTTACGACCTCATTAAGTGAACTCGCCGTACTGGTCACATAGGCTTCAAAGTTAGAATACTTTTGCATTGCATCGTTTATCTTCTGAATTTTCAGCGACAATTCTGCAGAAAGTGCGACGCTCGTCGCTGAAGTTGTTGTTTTGCCGGCTAATTGTGTCACCTGGGCAACCGGTTGGATTCTACCCTGAACGTAGTTTAACAATCGCGATAATATTCTGGCAAGATCTGCACGTGTTACGACCAGAGCACCATTAAAGTTGTTACTTGAATTGAGTGACATAATGTTATCTTGAACCATCTCCGCAACGTAAGGATACAGATCGGATGAAGGTGAAACGTCGTTTATGGTGACTCCAAAGCTCAACACAGCCAAAAGAAAAGAAAAGAAAATTAAGGATATAAGAATCTTCTGCACATTGATCACCTTCCACTTAAAAAGAAGTAAGTTTTGGATGAAAACGCGGTGGTGCAAAGTTCACCTTCGGCTATTTTCATCCCCATCACGTTGTAAACTTCATAAGAATGATTCCCTCTCGAAAGTATTATCGCACAAGGAGTGTATCCTTCATCTTTACCGTCTATGAAAAGTTTCACCGGATCTGGAAAGGACAAAAATGTTATTTTCACCGAATGGGGATCGGAAAAGGAAAGGGTGTAAACTTTGTCTTTTTCAAAAAGGAAGTGTTTCTGCACGTTACCGTCTTGCCATTCGATGGTCAAAAGTTGATCTCCAACCGGCACACTTGCATCAAAAAGTGGTGTGTGCCCCAATTCTTTTCCATCAACAAAAACCGTCGCACCTAACGGTTTACTCAGCACAAACAATTTAGCTTTCGACTCAAGTGAAAAGGATAGTTTAGAAACTCTACCTCCCGTTATTTTGATGTAACGAGTTATCACTGGGTAATCTGGATTAAAAACCTCTACCCTGTAAACACCTACACCCGCACTTAAAGTTGCTGGAACGGTGGTCCATACTTGACCAATGTGAACGATCGTGCCAGTGGCGGGATTCGCGCTCACAAGCACCATACCAGTATTTACCATATCTCCATACACAGTTGTGACTTTTTGATCGATCATAACACGGCCAAACCACACTTTACCATCTGGACCAACCATTTTAACAAAATGAACTCCATAAGGCACCTGAATGCTGAGCTGAGTTTGCCCTACCAATTTTCCATCAAGTTTTACGGCGGCACCCACGGGGTTAGAGCTAAAAACAACCAACCCTTTGATCCTTTTTAATTTTACAGTGTATTTTCCATTACCGCTAATGTTCAACTCTCCCGTGGCTGGATATGAGTAAGTCTGACTGGCGGTATAGGAATATTTACCAATTTCAACGGTGATAGTCGACGGAGCTGTAAATGTGGTTCCTGCCATTGATATTCTTGCACCAGATGGAGAAGAAGAAACAGAAATCGTTGCCAATTTCTTCAACCTAAACCACTTTGAAATGAAGGTAGAATTTTCCGTAACGATCAAAGAAGTAGAGATTTTTGAATAGCCAGTTGCACCTACCGTCAAAATATAAGTTCCCCTTGAAAGTATCGTAGAAAAGGGGGTAACACCAACAAGCTCATCGTTCAAATCAACAGATGCGTGATCGGGTACACTTTTGATGCTTACCCTTCCCAATTTTTTAAGGGTAAATTCCTTTGAACTCACGCTAAAAGGTTTAACGTTGATCGTAAGATGTTCCGGAGCGTAACCGTTTTTGGATACATCAAGGGAATGTTGTCCAGATGCTATTTCGACGGTGGCAGGAGTTATCACCTCTTTTTCACCGTCTATGACAACTTTTGCTCCTTTCGGATTGGAATTCAACGAGAGATACGCTATGGGCTTTAAATTCACCAAGAGGGTGGCTGATTTTGAATTAGGAGAATAAAAAAACGTACTCGGTAAATACCCGATATTTTCTACCTTGATCTTTGAAGCCGACTCCACTTTTATTCTTAAAATACCATCTTGATTTGTTTGCCCCACAAGCATACCGTTAACATACACCAAAGATTGGGGTGGCACAGTTATTAACGTCAACGACACACCCAATGCTATAAACCCAAACGCACTCAAAATCAAAAAAAACAGAACTCGTGTGATCAAATGAATTTTCATCGATCGTTCAGACCTTTCTGTTTCCAATCACAAAGTTCGCACGCTCAACCTTACTAAAAAAATTGTATGGCTCCTTTCCGGGATTTTCGTTGTAATACGGCCGTGTGCAATTTGGACAACCAGAAGTCATAAAAGCTTCATTGGGTATTTTCTCCAGTTCGAAACCGTAGTCGAGTATTTCACCAGATTCAGAGAATTTAAAATTACTCACATTTGCCCAATCGTTCTCTATGAGAAACCGCGCAAGCTGTACCCTCCTGTAAGTGTTGATAGATGGCTTGGGATGCTTTTCAAGTTTTGTACCCTTGATGGGTGTGAACGCAAACAACCCAACTTTCACCCCTATGTCATGCATATTTTGAATGAATTCCGTCATCTGCCTTTCGCTCTCACCCATTCCCACAATCGCATGAGTGGTGATCCTATGTGGAAATCTCTCGGCCACTTTTTTAAGAAGAGAAACATGGCTTTGAAAATCTCCACCACGATACAATTTGTACAACCTTTCATTCACGACATCCGTGGCGATACCCAATCTCTCCACTCCCCGTTCAAACCACGATATACAGTCCTTTACAGAGAGTACTCTAACGCTTGCGGAAATCGGAATATTCAAATTTCTTACATTTTCAATGAAGTCAAAAGATTCGTCTTTAGCCGTCTTAGAAGAGACAACCTGCAAACAAATACGCTTTACCTCTGATGATCTTTCTATGGCACTTATAACCTTTCCTTGTTGAAACTTCGGCCATATCACCCTTGAAAGCATTCTCTCAGAAGCCTTACTTGTTCTCGCTTGAGCACAATAGGCACAATCAAACACACATTTTTCACCGAACATGAGATAGATGGTTTTCATTTTCAAAAGTGGTCCTGTTTTTATAAGTCCAAGAAATCTCGCACTTCCGTATGATAATCTCAAATGTTCATACCTCCAAATTTGGAACCACGTTGAGTGAGAGATCGGCAAATCTGCCAGATTTGTAATTCTGCCATCCTGCGGCTGCCACCATAACCGCGTTATCGGTACAATATTTCAGAGGTGGAAAATGGAATTTTATACCCTTTTTTTCAAATAAATTGTAAGCCTTTTCTCTCAAAACGGTGTTAGCTGCCACTCCTCCCGCAACCACCACATCAGAAACTGAATACTCTTCAGCTGCTTCAACGGCTCGTTCCACAAGCAATTCCGCCACCGTTTCCTGAAAAGAAGATGCCACGTCTTCCTTTTTTATGTTTGGATTTTTCTCGAGAAAGTATTTAACATGCGTCTTCAACCCGCTAAAACTGAAGTCGTATTTCCGAGTTGTTCTCGGTTTTGGAAATCGGTATCGTGGCTTTCCAAACTTTGCGATCTTTTCTATTTCAGGTCCACCTGGATACGCGAGTCCCAGCATTCTCGCCACTTTATCGAAAGATTCACCCGCTGCATCATCTGTTGACTTCCCAAGAATTTTATATGAATCCAAGGATCTCATGTACACTATCTCTGTATGTGCACCGGAGACCATGAGCACAACACACGGCAACGAGATCGTTTCGTCAAAGAGGAACACGGCATTAAGATGTCCAAGCATGTGGTTAACAGCTATTAAGGGAACTTTCCAAGAATAAGCCAACGCTTTGGCGTAAGATACACCTACAAGCAACGGTCCAGCTAATCCCGGCCCATATGTAACAGCCACAGCTGATATGGAGCGTGGAGTGACTTTCGAATCATCCATGAGCATTTGCATGAGCACAGAAATGTTTTCCAAATGATGCCGCGAAGCTATTTCAGGAACAACTCCACCGTAAGGAGCATGTATCCTCACTTGAGACGCAGTTTTCTCGGCGATAATATCTTTTCCATTCTCCACAATCGCGACGGATGTTTCGTCACATGAACTCTCTATGCCAAGAATAAGAGCCATTTATTCACCTTAAGCTGATTCTTTAAGTTCAACTATCGGTTTTTCACCTTTGCTCACAGTTTCTGCAGTTACGATCACCCGGCGAACGTTTTGAAGGCTCGGAATTTCAAACATCACGTCCATCATGACCTCATCCATTACACTTTTAAGACCTCTCGCACCCGTACCACGCTTCTTGGCAAGCTTTGCAATCTTGTACAAAGCTTCTTTTTCAAATTCCAATTTAACTTTATCGAGTTCGAGAAGTTTCTTATATTGCTTTTCCACAGCGTTCTTCGGTTCTGTGAGAATTCGAACAAGTTGTTCTTCACTGAGCTCTTCAAGAGTGGTCACTATCGGAAATCTTCCGACAAATTCTGGTATTATACCGTAATGTACGAGATCATCTGGCACCACTTGTTTGAGAAGATTTGTGACCGTTTCGCTCTTTTTGGATTTGATCTTGGCACTGAATCCCATTGTACTCTGCTGAGTTCGGGATTTAACGATCTCTTCAAGCCCATCAAATGCCCCTCCAACGATGAATAAAATGTCTGTTGTATCCACCTTTATAAACTCTTGATAAGGATGCTTCCTTCCACCTTGGGGGGGGACATTTGCGATTGTTCCTTCAACTATTTTGAGAAGAGCCTGTTGAACACCTTCTCCGGAAACATCTCTAGTGATGGACACGTTTTGTGATTTTCTGGCAATTTTATCAATTTCATCTATGTAAATGATCCCATGTTTGGCACGTTCCACATCAAAATCCGCAACTTGTAATAGTCTCAGTATGACATTTTCCACATCTTCACCAACGTATCCCGCCTCCGTTAAAGGTGTGGCATCTGCTATGGCAAAAGGAACATCCAAAATTTTCGCCAACACACGTGCTATCAATGTCTTTCCAGAACCTGTTGGACCTATCAACATTATGTTGGATTTTTCTATTTCGACGTCGTCAAATTTCTTGCCCATAAAAACACGCTTGTAATGATTGTAAACCGCAACGCTTATCGCCCTCTTAGCCCTTTCTTGACCAATCACGTACTTATCCAGTTCTGCTTTTATCTCCACAGGACCTGGAAGATGAAGCGGTTTTTTTGAAGAACCCGCTTTCAACTTCGAGTTGTCGTGTAAAATATCGTGAAAAAGTTCTACACACTCATCACAAATGTAGACACCGCTTGGCCCTGCTATCAATTTGTTAACTTCAGAAGAGGGTCTTCCACAAAAAGAACAAAATTTTTCGTTTTTCAACTTTCTACCTCCAAATTCATGAATCTCTCTTTGACGAAATGACTTTATCTATCAGTCCATATTCAAGCGCATCTTGAGAAGTCATAAAGAAATCCCTATCGGTGTCTTTTTCAACTTTTTCAATAGGTTGACCGGTGTGAAACGAGATGATGGCGTTCAACTCACGCTTGAGCCTCATAATTTCTTTCGCACGAATTTCTATATCGATCGCCTGACCCTCCGTTCCGCCCAACGGTTGATGAATCATTATGGAAGCGTGAGGAAGTGCGTAACGTTTTCCCTTCGTACCTGCGGTTAAAAGGATCGCTGCCATCGAAGCTGCCTGCCCTATTGCGGTGGTAACCACATCACACTTTATGAATCGCATCGTATCGTATATGGCCATTCCTGCAGTGATGGAACCACCTGGAGAATTTATGTAAAGGTAGATTTCTTTCTCGGGATCCTGGGCTTCAAGGAAAAGAAGTTGTGCCACAACAAGACCCGAATTGTACTCGTTAATTGCCCCTTCAACAAACACGATCCTATCTTTGAGTAATCGGGAATATATGTCGTATGCCCGCTCGGTTCTACCAGTGGTTTCAATGACTATTGGCACATTTTGATCTCTCGGCTCTTCAGTCATTCTGTTCTTCCTCCTCTGCTGATACCCCAGACTCTAAGGGTTCCTCTCCCGTATCCAAGACTTCCACTTTTACAGTCTTCAGAAGTTCCTCGGCAACTTTACGGTGCATTACCTCGTCCCTCATGCGATCGTAAAAGTTCTTATTCTTAGAGAGCATCACCTTGAGTCTTTCATCACTAACTCCCAAATAACCAAGAGAATTTTTGGCATTTTCAAAGATTTCATCTTCTGAAATTTTTATATCATTTTCACTGGAAAGTTTTTCAACTGCGCCTTTGATTTTTAAATACTTCACAAGCTCCTCTTTCAAAGTATTTCGGTATTTTTCTTCGTCACCCTTGAAATCTTTCAGTGCTCTTTCATACTCTTTTTCCCTTTTTTGTCGCGCAATTACATGATTGATGAACAAGTTCAAAGAATGCTCGGATATGTTCAATCGAGTTTTAGACTCGAGTTTTTTGAGTACCATGGCGATTTTGCCCTCTTCTACAAAGCGTTCCCGTTCTTTTTTTATCTCGTTTCGCAATTTTGTCTTCAATTCTTCAAATGTCTGCACGTCGTTGTCAACTGTTTTTGCAAATTCATCATCTAAGTTGGGTAAAATCCTTTTGTATGCACGTTTTACGGTCATAAAATACACGGACTTTTTCTCATCTTCGCCGTTATCTTCTTCGAATTCGATCGTGTCTCCGACTTTTTTCCCAATGAGATCTGAGAATATTTTACCCTCCTCGGGATCTTTTATCACTATTTCAAATTCTTTTGGATTTTCACGCTCTTCCTTTACGTTGTACTCCAATTCTACTTGATCACCTATTTCAATGGCTTCTTTTTCATCTTTTGGTTCGAGAACAACATTCTGCTCTCGCAACTCTTGAAGCCGATCTTCCAAGTCTTCCTCTATTCCTTCTTCGTCTATCCCCGGAACTTCTATTTTTTCACCATCCATAGACTCGATTGTAACCTCGGGATAATTGTGTATCTCGAAAACTGCGTTAGTGGTTTTTCCAAGATCCACAGAAACGAGTGCAGGAGGCAACATGAGATTTTCTTTTTGAAACTTTTCATCTTCGTAAAGTATATCCAAAGCTTTGTCAGCTACTATTTCTTTGATCATCTCATTCACTTTTTCGGTTCCTATTATCGCGTTCAACAACTTTTTGGGTACCATGCCTTGTCTAAATCCTTTAACTTTTATGTTTTTTGAGAGATCGGCATATGCTTCCTCTCTGGCTTCTTCCACCTCTTCGTGCGGTAAAAGAATCTTCACGGTTTTCACATTTTGTTTCTCATCGATAACTTCAAACATCTTCAACTCTCCTTCTAAATTTTCTAAAGTATATAGGAACTTAGATCGTCATTCTTTATGATATCACCAAGTTTTTTCATGACAAATTCTTTGTTTATCAACACGGGACTCTCAATATCTGGAGCTTCAAACGATATGTCTTCCATCAACTTTTCGACAATCGTGTAGAGTCTTCTCGCTCCTATATTCTCCTGTTTTTCATTCATTTCATAAGCCATGCGGGCTATCTCGGATATCCCATCTTCGTTAAACTGAACATCTACCCCTTCTGTGGCAAGCAAAGCCTTGTATTGCTTTATCAAAGAATTTTCTGGTTCAACGAGAATCCTTTCAAAATCTTTTTGAGTCAACGCGTTTAATTCCACCCTTATCGGAAAACGTCCCTGTATTTCCGGAATGAGATCGGAAGGTTTTGATAGGTGAAAGGCTCCTGCCGCTATGAAAAGTACATAATCGGTCTTCACCATGCCGTATTTGGTTGTAACGTTCGTTCCCTCGACAATGGGTAAAAGGTCTCTTTGAACTCCTTCTCTCGAAACATCAGGGCCACTTTTGGAGTTTGTAGCCACTATTTTATCAAACTCGTCTAAAAACACTATTCCTTTATACTGTGCACGTTCGAGAGCCTCTTGAATCATGCTGTCCTTATCGATCATTTTTTCCGATTCGATTGGAAGCAGCAACCTTCTCGCATCTTTGACTTTAACTCGCTTGCGTTTCATTCTCTTTGGCAACATGCTCCCAAACATATCTTGAAGATCGATATTCATATCTTCCATGTTCACCCCACCAATAACGGGCATTACCGGGGTGCTATCCTCAACTTCTATTTCTATCTCCATTTCTTCGAGCTCTCCATTTTTAAGTCTTTCCCGCATCTCATTACGCCTCGTTTTTGCGTTTCTGTGAGCTTCCGGAGAAATTGTAGTCTGTTGAGGGTTTTGAAAAAAGTTGAAAAATCCAGGCTGTTGTCTTTTTCTCACACTTTCAGGAACAATCGCATCGAGTATGCGTTCTTCCACGGCCTTTTTTGCCTCTTTTTCAACCTTTTGCATCATTTCTGACTTAACGGTGTTCACACTTGCTTCAACGAGATCACGGATTATGGACTCAACTGATTTTCCAACGTATCCAACTTCTGTGTAGCGTGTAACCTCGATCTTTATGAAAGGTGAACCAGACAGTTGAGCCAGTCTGCGAGCGATCTCGGTTTTGCCAACACCTGTGGGACCTACCATTAGAATGTTTTTGGGAATGACATCTCTTTGCATTTCCTCCGACAATTTCATCCTTCTTATTCTATTTCTAAGAGCTATGGCAACCGATTTCTTTGCCTCATTTTGGCCAACTATGTACTTGTCAAGCTCAAACACTATTTGTTTTGGGGTTAACTCATCTATATTCAAGATCAAATCAAGCGCCTCCTTAAAGTTCTTCAATTGTTATGTTGGAATTTGTGTATATGCAAATTTCTCCGGCAATTTCCAACGCTTTTGTTGCTATTTCTTTGGCATTTAGTTCTGTATTTCGATAAAGGGCTCTTGCAGCAGCGAGGGCATATGAACCTCCAGATCCTATTGACATTATGGGTTCATCAGGTTGAATTATCTCACCGTTTCCAGAAATTAACAAAATGTTGTCAAAATCTGCCACCATTAGAAGTGCTTCAAGTCGTCTCAAAACCCGATCAGTTCTCCAATCCTTGGCAAGTTCTACCGCTGCACGCATCAGGATACTGTTGGACTCCCTGAGCTTTGCTTCAAATCTTTCAAAAAGTGTGAAGGCATCGGCCACCGATCCGGCAAAGCCAGCAAGCACTTTTCCATCTCCGAGTTTTCTCACTTTTTTAGCAGTGGCTTTCATAACCGTTTCTCCAAGTGTTACTTGCCCATCACCTGCCATAACAGTCTTGCCATCTTTTCTGATAGCTACAACTGTTGTTCCCAAAAAATTCACCTTTTTCACCTCCTGCAAGCCATCTTGATCGCTTGCAAAGCAATTTCGCCCAACGAATATCCTCCTGCTTTGGCAGATGCTGGAAGATCACTCATCGGAGTCATTCCAGGAATGGAATTTACTTCCAAGAAGTAAACTTCTTCCCTTGAAATTATACCATCTATTCTGGCAAAATCTCTCAACGCCATGTATTTATAAATTTTTAGTGACAACTTAGTTATATGAGTTTGTTCACTTTTGCTTAGCGCTGCTGGAGCTATGAGTTTTGCGCCGTTCGATGTGTATTTTGAGTTATAATCGTAAAAATCTCCAGCTGGTATGATCTCGAGTATGGGAAGCATCTCCACGTTTCCGTTTATTTCCACTATTGATATACTTATTTCTCGGCCATCGATGTATTCTTCGTAAAAACAGTCGTTGTTTAATGTTTGACAGTCACTTTTTGCAAAACATAATTTTGTACCTATACTTGAACCACCAAACCTTGGTTTGATCATGTAAGGATAGTGATTTGGCCTTTTCTCCCACCATCTCGGCGTTTTCACGCCAATTTTTAAGAAGAATTCTTTGGTTTTGATTTTATCATACGTGAGTTCACAGCTTTCAGCTTTTGAACCAGTGTACTTGATGCCTAATTTTTCAAGGTAATTCTGTACTTTGCCATTTTCACCTGGAGAACCGTGAAGTGCAATGAAACACACGGGATCATCTATCTTTTTTAAAGATTCAAAATTGCCGTCCCATATGAAGAGTTTAGACTCAATTCCTTTTTTTTTCAAAGAATCGTGGACATTTTTGCCACTTAGGATTGATATTTTTCTCTCCTCAGAATTGCCTCCACACAGGATCGTCACTGTCTGAATTTTTTTTGAAGTGCCTTTTCGACGATGGGGGGCACCCATTTTTTTAGTTCTCCTCCAAATTGCGCTATTTCTTTTACCATAGAGGAAGACACAAAGAGATATTTCAGATCTGTCATTAGGTATGCCATTTCGAGTTCGGGACACATTTGTCTGTTTGTTAGTGCCATTTCAAACTCGTATTCAAAATCTTCCAGTGCTCTTAAACCTCTTATCACAACTTTTGCCGAGCTCGATTTAACGTATTGGACTAACAAACCCTTGTGTATTTCAACATCCACATTCTTAATATCTTTTACCGACTCTTTTATCATTTCGAATCTTTCGTCTATCGAAAATAGTGGATTTTTTCGTGGGTTGTTCATTAAAACGATCGTTATTTCACCAAATATTTTTGTAGCTCTTTTTACGATATCAACATGACCATAGGTTATTGGATCGAAGGATCCGGGATATATTGCTTTCAATTTAGCACCTCACTTGAAAAATTTTTTTGTCATTCAATCGAATGCATGTGAGAAATCCTCCATATATGCAGCCGGTGTCTATTCCTATTTTATCATCTTCTATCAATGGCCTTTCCATGGGAGTGTGTCCAAAAACGATTGTATATCCGCTTAAAGGTGCTTTCGAATATATGAATTCATCTCTTATCCATAGTAGGTCTTTTGTTTCTTGTTCAGGTAGTGGTTTGTTGGGTTTTACTCCGGCGTGTACAAAGAAATATTTGTCCTGTATATGGTATATTTTTGTGTTTTTGAT
>WFSH01000091.1 GCA_015486145.1 Mesoaciditogaceae bacterium | reverse complement strand
GATAACCTCATAAACTCATCCTTCCTCGTAAGCAATCTTCACTCTGGGATCTACAAACATATACAATATGTCAACGACAAAATTTGCAATTAAAACTCCTATTATTATGAATAGAAAGCATCCCTGGATCAACGGATAATCTTTGTTCATGATAGCTTGAAAAAGAATATAACCTATTCCGGGATAAGAGAAAACTATTTCAGTCGTTAAAGCCCCCGCAACCATCGTTCCAAGCTGAATTGCAACTCCTGTCATTTGAGGTAAAATAGCATTTCTATACGCATATTTTCTTATAAGTTTTTGAGAAGCTCCTAATGAGTCCATGTATTTGGAATAGTTAGCCTCAAGTTCATATATTATCATATTCCTCATGCCTATTGCCCAACCACCAAGCGCCACGACAAAAAGCGAGAGAAAAGGCAAGATCCAATGTTTGAGATAAGTTAAAATAAAACTAAATGTAAAACTTGGAGTCATACCATAACCAAAAGCCCCTGAAAGTGGTAAAATATGGGCGCGTGTTGAAAGCCCCCAAACCAAAAGTATCCCAAGCCAAAAATATGGCACAGATGTGAGAATATAAAATATTGGCAACAAAACACTGTCGATTCTTTTGTTTCTTGCTGCCATTGCGCCTGCTTTATTTCCAAGCCAAAAACTCAGGAGAATCGCTGGAAGCAAAATGGATATATCATACGGAACAGCTGAAATTATGATCTTCATAACTGATTCGGGGTACATGAACATACTTATTCCCAAATTTCCGGTAAAAAGATTCCTCCAAAAAATTAGGTATTGCTCCCACATTGGTACATTAAGCTGGAAGGCTTGCATAAAATAATCAAACATCTGCTTTGTAGCTTGAGTTGCTTGAGCGTAAGATCCACTAGAAGCCTGAGCAAATCTTGAAACTAATAAACTCACAGGGTTTCCAGGCATCATTCGTGGAAGAAGCCAATCAAGGCTAGCAGCTATAAAAAAAGTTATCGAATATATTATTATTTTTCTTACAAGATATCTCTTCATGTTTACTCCCCACATATAACCACCCTCTCACCACTAAGAGAAAGATGAGAGGGTGGAACTTTTTAATGAGCGTGCTTTAGCTTTGGATAAAGCAGCAAACTTCCAACTTGAGAACCCCCACCTGCCCAAGTTGATGGCCAAACATACGGATTTTTTGCGGTTGGATAATTTGTCCATACCGATTGATTTGCAAGATACCACTGTCCATTGTACCACAAGGGAATTACGGGCATTTCTTGAAGGAAAATTTTCTCTAATTTAGAGTAAAGTGGCGTTAGAGCTTTGACATTGTCAAGTTTGTAAGTAGCTATTTTATCTATGAGTTTAGTAATTTCAGAATTGGAATATCTTTCAAAATTCCCATTGTACATGTACTTTTGCACTGGGTAACCAAAGAGCCAGTAGAGATACGTATATGGAGTCATTGAAACATAAGCACCAAAGCTGTTCAAAGCCATTGTGTAATTTCCACTCGTAAAATTATTCCAGTATGTTGGATAGTCTGGAAATTCTGCTGTCACGTTAAGTCCTATTTTTCGAAGATCCTGTGCAACTATCCTTTCAGCAGCCATCCAATCAGTCCAGCCATATGGGCATATTATAGCTAATTTCAACGGTTTCCCATTAGGTAAGGTTCTCCATCCATTTGTTCCTTTTTTGTATCCCAGTTCATTCAGGATCTGCTCAGCCTTTTTAGGATCATAAACATACCCATATTGCTTTTCAACACTCTTATTATAGAATTGCATCCACGATTTTATTGGTAAGAATCCAACAGGATTAACGTAACTTAAAACTTGTCCACTGTAAACTCTTTGTGTAAGTTCATTCGTTGGACCTATGGCATATGCTAAAGCTCTTCTAAACTGAGCATTGTTCAAAGGTGCTTTTGTTGTGTTAAGAAACAGTAAAACGGTAGCATAGGGGAGCATGTACGGTGGTGTGTTATGCCAAGCGGCAAGATGGTATGGTTTTATAAGGGATTGAGCACCCGGAAGATAGAAATTTGAAATATCAAGTTTTCCTTGTAAAAGAAGGCCCAAAGCAACATTGTTCGAAGAAACTCTTATCTCGACCACGTACTTTGGAGTCGGTTTGCCAAATATATTGTTTCCCCACCAGTTATCATTTCTTTCGAGAATTATCTCTGATTGGTTGTAGGTTAACAATTTGTATGGGCCATCTCCTATTGGATTCTTGAGATTGGACACAGAAAAAAC
The DNA here is from genome assembly GCA_015486145.1 of Mesoaciditogaceae bacterium. Taxonomy (GTDB): domain Bacteria; phylum Thermotogota; class Thermotogae; order Mesoaciditogales; family Mesoaciditogaceae; genus WFSH01. The sequence continues at coordinate 2,083 of WFSH01000091.1, read as the reverse complement.
TTTGTTGGCTGGGATTTTTGACCAAATATGTTGAGGAATTATGTAACTACTGTACATTGCAGAGTAAAACTCCGGATAATTTACCGTTTGGGGATTGAGAACAAATTCCACTGTTCTGTTGTTAATAACTTTTACGGTTTCAAGTCCGGGAAGCGGAACAAGTTGTTTAACCTTAAAGGGTAATTCGAACGTGTATTTAACATCCTTTGCCGTAACAGGCTGACCATCTGTCCATGTCATTCCCTTCCTCAAAACCACTTCATAAGTTGTCGCATTTATCCATTTCCCATCTTTCGCCATCCAAGGAATCAACTTGTTGGTAAGAGGATTGTAAATGAACAGAGTTTGGTAAACATAACCAACTCCCCATCCACGTGAAGGATTAAGAGGGTTGAAGTTCGTCAATGGACCCCACATTGCCCCACCAAGATAAAGTGTCTCATTTCTTGGAAGCGTTATTGCCATAGCAAGTGAAGCAATAACAATCAAAACAATTAGCGTAAGAACTAACTTGCTTTTCATTTAAATTCACCTCCTGAGTTTTATTCGCCACTCCAAAAAATTACCAACCTTTCCAATGAAAAAAACCTTTGCCTGTGCACATATCACCTCCCCCCACACCAATCATTGTTGAAAAGACATGACTTTTGGCTGTTTGTGATCCTGAAAACTTTTTCTGGTGAAAAATTGGTTTAATAAAACTTTTTTCTCTTGAACTATAATCCTTCCAAAAGAAAAAGATGGAACATTTACAACAACAGGAAGTCCGATATATTTTTTGAGATTCACCTTCACGTTTTCAGCCTTTTTGTTTACTATGATCACCCTTTGAATGTTGAAGTTTAATCCTTCAAATATATCTAGACTTGGAGACACGTAATATTTACTAAGTTTCCCAAAGTTCCTGTAAATGGCAAAAGCGTAGTATGTTGGGTGAAGATCGACTTTTCCCTTTGAAGTAATCGTTATCATCGAAAGATGCCCATTCACGAGAGACCATGCGGAAAAATTCCACAGTCTCATAGCAAGACTCCTCCCGTAGAGAGAAGCATACCAAAGAGCTGCCAAGTAACTTTGACCTGAAAACTTTCCCCTTAGTTTCCAATTCCACGTGAGATTTGCTTCGTCAATTCCGACTTTCATCGTCGGAAAGTGTGACTGAAAACTCGATATCTCACTTGTAAAAATTGAGGTATCTTTTATAACTTGAGCGATAGATTTAGGTTTGTTAAACGGATACCTATGAATTGTCAACGCATAAAGTTTTTCCCATATTCCACTTTTGTAAAAAGGCTTTATCCAGTTTCCAGTCCATCCAAACCTCCATTTCCAAGAATAATCTGGTCCAACAATGCGTATTCCTTGATATTCTTCTTCTAACGTGTCGACAAATTCTTCATACTTGTCAAGATATTGCTTAACATTCATGGGTTTGAGACCAACATCTGTATATATATCTGGTTCATTTCCTATGGCAAAGATTATATGACTCAAATTTCCATTCCACAGTTTTTTGACCTCGCTTACGAAAGATATTGCATAACTCAACGAGTATTTGTTAAGAGGAATCTGTACTATCGGTGTAGCCCCAACGTTCTCACAAAGTTTCAAAAATCTGGAAAGTTCCGTGGTACTTTCCGCTTTTTCTTCAAAAGCTTGACCTCCAAGTCGAATATAAGCAGCATCAATAAATTTTAACTTTTTAGTCAGAATTCTACCTTCAATATTCCACTGTGTCTGAGATAAGGTCTTCGCATATAAACCATATGGAATATACCAAAAATCAACACCAAGAATAGAAGATATTCCCATGCTACCAACTATCAAAAGTAATACAACAAGCAAAACTCCTATCTTCTTCATTCATCATCCCTCTTTGAAAATTTTAAATTTATCGGCCACTGGTTGTCATCGGTCAATTTCTTAGAATTTACGAAACTTCAAGTGTTTCTATGATGTGATCTATTGCCATGATGTTACCACCAAAAATTGAAGCTGATCTCCCCTTAAAAACGGTGTCTCTAAAAATAACACCATCTAAAGTTTTTGGCATTACCCGTTCGGAAATCCTTTTATACAGCTC
>WFSH01000090.1 GCA_015486145.1 Mesoaciditogaceae bacterium | reverse complement strand
TCGTCGTATCAGCAGGTGTGAAATCGATTCTTGATATTCCAAAAACACTCGAAGTACTTGAAACACTTGGCGTGACAGTTGTTGGATACCAAACACGCGACTTCCCATCTTTTTATTCGAGAAACAGTGGAAACACCCTTTACATGCAGGTGAACACACCCGAAGAAGCTGCAGCGCTTTATCTCGTTAAAAGAAAGATGGAAATAAAGGGCGGCATTTTAGTGGCAAATCCTATATCCAAAGAGCATGAGATCCCCAACAACGTTATCAACGAGGCCATTGGGCACGCGATAGAAGAATCAAAACTGAAGAAGATCAGTGGCAAAGCGTTAACCCCATTTTTACTTTCCAAAATAGTTGAGCTCGTGCCTCAAGCTTTAGAAGCAAACATTCATCTTGCCATGTCTAACGCCGCTCTCGCAGCTGAAATATCCAAAGAACTTTAAAAAAGTTCTTTTCATTGAACGTTACCCCGGGCTTGACCCGGGTTCTCTTTTTTATTTATATAGGAGCTTGAACAGTGAAATCTTTGTTACTTTATACACGTTTGCAAATTCTTAGAACGCCAAATGTTATAATCTCTTGAGGTGAATCTTATGGACAAATCCGAACTTGTAAGACTTTTTGGCGAGATGGCAGCTGCTGAGATTTTTATTGGTGATAGTCCTTTCAAGTCTCGAACTTATTTGCTTGCAGCTGAATCTGTTGAAAAGTATGGTTTGGATGTGGATACCTTGAAAAGCTTGAATGGAATTGGAAAAGCAGTGTTGAACAAGACAAAAGAATATATAGAAACGGGTAAAATAAAAAAACACGATTATTTGATGGAATTGATACCGACGAAATACAAAAAAACGCTAACTCTTGAGAATGCGAAAAATTTGGGAAAAGAGTGGAAATTGGAGATCAAAAAGCGCTTTTTCAACGGTGACGGAACTCTAAAATTGTTGCCAGCCAAACACTTGATGAAATTTTATGTTTTGAAAGAAATCTCGTCGCATTTTAAACAGCGTCATATTTACACAGAAACTGAGGTCAACGAGATATTGTTGAGGATTTACGACGATAACGTTACACTGAGGCGCTGTTTGATAGATTATGGTTTTTTAGCACGCACCAAAGATGGCTCCGAGTACAAAAGGAGGGATTGAATGCTTGCAGAGATTCATTCCAAAGGTTTTGCGTTGTTTCGTGATGTGGAGGTGGAGCTTTCGAGTGGCATGAATGTCATCACGGGAGAAACCGGTTCGGGAAAATCTTTGTTCCTTTCCATGATAAAAGCTTTAACGGGGGAAAAACCATCTCTTGTTAAAGAGAAAAGTGAATTGGAAGCGCTGTTTGTCGAAGCGAGTGGAGAAGAGTTCGCGGTGAGTTTAAGAATTTTGCCATCCCGCATGACGGCTCGAATAAACGGTTCAATGGTTACCATCTCACAACTCAAGGAGCGCGTGAGATCTTTGATGACGATTCACACTCAAGGAGCTTCAGACACTCTGAGAAATCCCAAAATGCACATGCGTTTTGTGGATCTTTTTGATCCATCAATATCTTCAGAATTGAAGAAATATCAAGCGCTGTATCGCGAATATTTGAAAGTTAAAAGTACGATCGAAAAGAGTGAAATGAACACCGAAGATATTGATAGGGAAATAGAGGAACTCGAAAGGGAAACACAAAAAATAGAATCTGTTCTTCTAAGCGAAGAAGAGTACGAAGATATACTTTCGGAGTACAAAAAGCTGACAAATGCCCGTGATATCATAAAAATTGCCAAAGATATCGATTACGTTGTTTCCGAAGAAGGTGGTTTGGAAGATGTTTTTCAAATCTTGGTAAGAAAACTGAGAGAACTGAGGATGGTCGATAAAGAAGCTCAAAAATTCTTGGATTCTGTGGAATCTCTCGAAGAAGAAGTACACAGTTTGTCGAGAGATGTTGAAAGATACGCAGATTCTCAAGAAATAGACGAAGAAAGACTGGTAACTCTTGAGGATCTGATCGCCGACGTTGAACGGATAAAAAGGCGTTATGGCCCAACCCTTGATGACGTTCAAGAAAAGTTAAACGCTTTTCGTAAGAGAATTGATGAGTTGCGTAAGGTTGCAAATTATTTAAAAGCGTCTGACACACGTCTAAAAGAGTTGAAAAATGAGATGGGACCGCTGGCGTTAAAAGTTAAAGAGATGCGTGAGGCGTCGGCAAATGCACTTTTAAAACGTGTGATGGAAAATCTTGACGATCTCGGAATGCCAAATGTTCATATTTCCTTCTTACACCATGATACAGATTTCACAGAAAATGGAATTGATTGGTTGGAATTCGTTGGAAGTGTGAATCCCGGCACTCCAGAAATGCCGATATCGAAGATCGCATCTGGCGGAGAAATTTCTCGAATTTACTTGGCGTTGGAGTCAGCTTTGGGTGAAAATCTGCCAATTTCAACAGTCGTTTTTGACGAAATTGAATCTGGAGTTGGTGCAAGGACAGCGGATGTTGTTGCCCAAAAACTGAAAGAAATATCCAAGACCACTCAGCTCATAGTTATAACTCATATGCCACAAATAGCGGCCGTGGCTGATAAACATTTCAAAGTCGAAAAGCAAATAATTGATGGCAAAGCGTGTTCGTCCATTGTTGAAATCAAAGATGAAATGAGGCAAAAAGAGATAAACGACATGTTTGGAAAGATCCCGAAGGGAGTAAAAAATTGAGAAATGGTGGCGTAGTCGTCAAGATCGTAATTATCATCGTCGCGGCCGTGGCTGGCTTGTTAGGGTTCTTATGGATAAACGGTTACTTTGGTGTGTGGTCTTCTGTTCTCAAAGTCGATCGTGTTGAAATCAACGTCAATGTTGATGCAAGCGGCGTGGCCCATATCAACGAAAGAGAATTTTACACATTCGTTAAGCCCTATCATGGTTTGTCTCCTTACATGAATTTGCCACGGGGAGTAACCATGAAAAATTTTAAGATATCCGTTCAAGGTGCGACAATACAAAAGAAAGTTGGTACACTTGACAGTAAAGGGTTTGATCTCAGAGTCTATTTGAACAATGGATATACGATACCCAAACCTACCGGAGATAGAGTGATAATGAATATGAGTTACGATGTGATGGGCGGCGTTCAATTGGGAAAAAATTTCGCCCAATTCTTTCACAAATTTTGGGGAAAGGGAACACCATCTTGGGTACCAACGTTGATCGTTCATTATCACTTTGCTCCCATTTACAAAATTGAAAATGTTTTTAGTCACCCAGTAGATGTTAATCACAAGGTCACGAGAGAAGACAAAGACTCTTTCACCATCACTTATCACGATCTTCCACCCAATGCTTACGCGGAAGCTCGATTCGTGTTTCCAAAGGTTAAAGTTCGTTATTTTTCACGGTTGAACAAAAATCTCAATGACATAATGAGAATCGAACACGCTTATTCTGGAAAGACAAGATGGATATGGATCGTTGGTTTGGTTTTGCTGATTCTCACGATTGTCATTCCATTCGGAAGCTTTTATTTTTTTGGTGTAGAGCCAAAGGTGAATTTGCATTCCGAATACGAACGTGAAATT
>WFSH01000089.1 GCA_015486145.1 Mesoaciditogaceae bacterium | reverse complement strand
TGGTATTGTGATGTATAATTTTAATCTTACCTTAAATCTATTGGAGGTGGTTTTGGTGAGGAAAAAGGTTCTTGTAGTAAGCTTGATTGCGCTGTTTTCAGTTTTATCCATGATGGCATTTGCTCAACCCATCGTTCAAACTGCCGTTTCCCAAACTCAGATCTTCTTTGAACCAAATGCCGGTGAAACTCCTTTCGTGAATGCCATCAACAGTGCAAAACATTCTGTGAAAATCGAAGTTTACGTCATGACTGCCAGAGACATATTTGATGCAATTCAACAAGCTGTAGCGCGTGGAGTCAACGTGCAAGTCATCCTTACCCAGCATCCTTACAACATGGAAGCACAAGCTCAATATGCGTACAAGAAATTGTCTTCCATCGGAGCCAATGTGAGATGGGCACCCTCGAGATTTACTTATGATCATGCAAAATTCATGATAATCGACGATTCATTTGCGATTTTTGGCACTTCAAATCTTACCTGGAGTGGTATTTCGCAAAATGTAGAAGCCAACATCGAAACCAAGGATCCGCAATTTGTAAAATCTTTGGAAATGGTTTTTAAAGCCGATTGGACTAATACAAAAGCCGGACCAGTTCCAAGAGAATATTTAGTTTTGAGCCCGGGAAGTGAAAAAGATCTTGTTTGGCTGATAAATCATGCGAAAAAATATCTTTCAATAGTTGAAGAAGAAGTGCCAGAGGCCAGTGTTTTCAAGGCCATAAAAAATGCGGCGTTACGTGGAGTGAAAGTCAGATTGATCGAGCCTGCGGCTAACGTTAAACGTGCTTCAGGGCTCTATCCATTGGCAGAACTTGCAGTTGCTGGCGTTAAGGTGGGTTTGCTCAAAACCCCATGGGTTCACGCAAAAATGATAATATCGGATAACGGTTACCTCTTCATTGGATCGGAAAATGTCTCCTACACTTCCATGTATGAAAACAGAGAAGTGGGTGCCATACTGTCAACACCTTCTTTGGTTTCAAAAGCCACAGAACATTTCAACTTGTTGTGGGCGAATGTTTCCGTTCTTCCCGCCAAACTTCCAACAGCTGTAACGGCATTTTTAACGAATATAGTTGGAGAACCATACCTGTATATGGGGAAACTCGTCAAAACCATTGGAACTGTAGAGGCTGTCTTTGGACCAACCGTCTTCATCTCATCATCGTATGGGAACAAAATAGCCGGACTTGAACTTTGGCTTGGTCACGTTATGTCTTCAACTCCAAAACTTGAAGTTGGTCAAGTAGTCCGTGTAGTTGGGTCAGTCGATACGTACAAAGGTCAGTTGGAAATATCGGCGATAATTCCGCCAAAAGTCATTTCCAAAACTCTTCTTCCGTTACCCTTTGAACCGAATCTGAAAGATTTGAGGTACTACGATGGCCTTAAAGTCCTCGTCAAAGGGAATATTCGCATAGGTGGCAACGGAATTTACCTTGAAGGTAAAAGTAGCCAAGTCAACCTTCTCACACTTGGGGAAATTTCTAAAATACCCAATTACACGGGAGTGTATGTGGAAGGTATAGTCGTGAACGTCAACGGAAATTATGGCATTGCCGCTACCAACTATTACAGTCAAAGTAGCTACATATCCATTTTGAGAAGATCCAAAATAAAGGCCAAACCTTCCATAAAAGACATGAGAACAGGTTTAAAGTATTATTACAACCAAACTGTTACCTCTACCGGAGTCGTCAGCGCCGTCTTAAGTGATGACACTGCGTACATTTACTCAAATGGATATGGTATAAGAATATACGGTCAGCATGGAAAAATAAAAGCGGGAGACATTGTTGAAATAAAAGGAACTCTTTCATCTTACGACAACTCCTTGGAAGTTGATGTTTCGTCCGTTAAGATTATTGGCCACACCGCTCTTGTCAGCCCTGTTTCAATAAAAACATCCGAACTTTCAAAATATCCTGAGGTTCTTGTCAAGGTTATTGGAAAAGTTTCAAAAGCAAAAAAGAAAACGTTTTTTGTCAATGACGGCTCGGGACCAGCGTACGTTTATGTGTCAAGTGGCAAGGTTCCCAAAAATGGACAAACCGTGGAAATCGTTGGGATTTCAGTCAGGTATAAAAGTGTTTACGAAATAGTTCCCATATCAATTGAAGTAAAATGATCAGGTTATGCAAAGGGAAGGGGAATTTCCCCTTCCTTTGTATTGAGTTGAAATGGTTTACAAAAGCGACCTTGAGGTGAGAGATTTTTGAAGCTGATAGGTATCACTGGCGGTATAGCTACAGGGAAAAGCGTGGTTGCAGGACTGATAAAAACCAAAGGGTACCCAGTGATAAATGCTGATAAAGTCGGTCATCAAGTTCTTGAAATGGAAAGTGTAAAAAAAACACTAATTAAAGAATTTGGTGATATCTTGGGTTCACGTGGAAAAGTCGATAGAAAAAAGCTCGGAGACATTGTTTTTGAAGATCGTGAAAAGCTAAAAGTTTTAAACGGTATTTTACACCCCAAAATGGTGAACATGATCCTCAAAAAGTCTGAGGAAATCAAAGAGCTAAACGAAGAAATTTTTGTGGAGGCGGCTGTACTTTTCGAAATGGGATTAGACAAACATACGGATTTCATAGTTGTTACAGATTGTCCCGACGAAGTGAGAATCGAACGTTTGATGAAACGCGATCGATTAAGCTTTGACGAGGCGAAAAAACGAGTCAATTTTCAATCACCAAGAGAATTCTTCTTGAAAAAAGCCGATTGGGTGATAGACACTTCAAAAGATTTTGAGAACACTTCAAAACAAGTTTTCAAAATGTTGAATTTGAGGCCGTGGAGTGATAAAATATAATGCTACGGTCATCAAAGTAAAAAGGAGGGGTTTTGATGAAACGTGTTTTGATCGTTGTACTTGTTTTATCTTTGCTACTTGTGAGTTTTTCCTTTGCAAAGACAACCGTGGTTTTTTGGAATTCCATGGGCGGCGCCCTGGGAAAGGCTTTAACTGAAATAGTGAACGAGTTTAACTCTCAGCATCCAAATATTGAAGTAAAATCAATCTACGTGGGTAGTTATGGGACTCTTTCTCAAAAGCTGTTGGCTGGTGCCGTCAGCGGGAAACTTCCCACAATGAGCCAAGTTTATTCAAACTGGACTGCTCAACTTATGAAATCAAATGCCGTTCAACCAATGCAAACTTTCATAGACAATCCAGAGGTCGGACTTACCAAGGCTCAGTTAAACGATATATGGTCAAGTTTTCTAAAGGCAAACACCTGGAACGGGAAAATATACACCCTTCCGTTCAACAAATCCGTTTACGTTCTTTTTGTGAACACCGATGCCTTGATGTTAGCCGGTATTGATATTCCGAGGACTATTCCGGAACTCATCAAAGACGCGAAGATTCTCACAATAAAGAACCAATCGGGAAAAGTTATTCAATACGGACTTGGTCTAAGGACAACCGTGGATACCTTTGAAATTTTCCTCAGACAAATGGGGGGCCACATACTCAACGCAAGCCACACAAAGGCTTTGCTCACTTCTCCAATAGCTCTCAAGACATTGGAAACGCTTGTTAACCTCGTAAAGAGCGGAACCACTTTTGCGCAAGGTGGCTATCTTGATGGGCCATTTGGAAATGGAAGAATTGCGATGTACATTGACACTTCCGCTGGTATATCTTACACCGCCAGAAGCGTTGGTGGAAAATTTTCGTGGACTATAGCACCTATTCCCAAAGGAAAAGTTCAGGCTCCACCATTTGCGGGAACCGATATAGCGATATTCAAGACCGCCACCAAAGCACAACAAATGGCAGCGTGGGAATTCATGAAATTCCTGCTG
>WFSH01000088.1 GCA_015486145.1 Mesoaciditogaceae bacterium | reverse complement strand
CGGTCCGCTTTATTCGTTGAAATATGGTCGGGGCGACTGGATTTGAACCAGCGACCCCCTGTGCCCAAGACAGGTGCGCTCCCTCTGCGCTACGCCCCGTTGCAAAGCAAAGTATAACATAAAAATCAGCCCTTTTCAAGAGAAAGTGTATAATTAATTGTGGACTTTCACACTAAAATAAATGGATCTCTTCACGATAGTGAAGATAACATTTTTCGGATAACGATGTTCTTTGACATTTTAGTATCGCTTTACAAGCGGTGAGTGTAATCTTTTTGGAGCCTTGTCAAAACTGATTCAGACGTTTATTGGAGCACGTGTACGGGCACGGCATGCCGTGCCCCTACGTGTTGAATATGATGACAAATTTTCGTGATATTCCATGCCCCTACGTGTTGGATATGATGACAAATTTTTGTGATATTCCGTGCTCCTACGTTGTTGAGAATATTCGGCATTTATTTCTGTTTGTAGGGGCAATTCATGAATTGTCCCTACGAAAAAAACAATGGGCTTGTATGTACTGACAGTACTTCGAGGCTGCTTGTTCTTTAATATAGAATAGACTCAGAAAAGGGGTGATCGGTGTGCGTTTTGTTATCCTGAAAGATATTTCTCCGGAAGCCGCAAGGGATAGAACCGTAAAAGCGGTGTTTGACGTTTTAAAAAACATCGCTGAGACCCAAATAATGGATTTTGACATTTCGTTGATGCAAAAATTGAGAAAAGACGACGCGGCTTTCAATCTCGCCATTGGAAAGAGACACGATTTTCTTCAAGGAGCAATCTCGGCGATCATGGAATGGATGGGAAACGAATTCGTTGGCTCCCCCGCCTACACGCACTACGTGTGTCTGGATAAATTTACAACGAAAAGCTTGTTGAACTCTTACGGCATCCCCACCCCTCCCGGCGCTTTATTCAATGGAAACGATTTTGTTGGTGACATCCCAACGCCCCCTCTGATCGTCAAGCCAGTTGCGGAAGGTTCTGGGATTGGTGTGGATTCAGACAGTTTATGCGATAATGTTGAAAGAGCGAAAGAAACAGCGAAAAGAAAATTTGAGAAGTTTGGAGAGCCCATAATGATCGAAAAATATCTCAGCGGCACCGAATTGACAATTGGGATCTTGGGATACGGCTCTGAATTGAAAATTCTTCCTCCGTTGGAAATAGATTTTTCGGATTTGCCAAGAGGCGTGGAAAGATTCTACAGTCAGAGAGTTAAAGAAGAGTACGCGTCTCAGACGATTTACAGGTGCCCAGCGAATTTAGGCGAAAAGATTTACAACGATGTGATAAATATCGCCAAAAAGACCTTTGAGGTCACCAAAGCGAGAGATTATCTCAGGGTGGACATGCGCTTGGATGGCGGGCAGCCCTACGTGATAGAGGTTAATTCCATGCCAGGTTTGGATCCACAAAACAGCGATATACCCAAAATGGTCAGAGCGATGTCCAAAGATTACAACTGGCTGATAAAATCTATTGTTAAAAGGTCTCTGCAAACTTTGGGGGTGTGAAGATGAAAGAAAACGATATAGTTTTTACGGTCATAGGCGCGGGAAACACCGGGCAAGCTTTATCTGGATATTTAAAAATGAAAGGTCACACGGTAAGACTTTACGACAGATCGGCTTGGCGGTTCCGTTACCTTAAGCGTCATGACATGAATCTTGGAGATGAATTTTCCGGTGCTCGTGCTCAACATATGGACATGCTCACTACCGATCTCAAAGAAGCCGTTGACGGTGCTGATGTGATCATCGTTTCCATTACTTCCACGGCTCACGCAGAAATTGCGCAAAAATTGGCCCAGTTTCTCAGCGATGGACAAGTTGTGCTTTTACATCCCGGCAGAACCGGAGGAGCCTTAATATTCAAAAAAGTCCTTAGAGAACTAAAGCCCGATCTCAAAGTCATAATAGGAGAGTTTGAAACCTCTCTGTTTGCGACACGCGTAACTCAAGAAGGAGCGAAGGTACGATATTACGGCGTCAAAAAGAACGTCCATCTTGCGACGATCCCATCCGAAGATTCCCTCGAGATCGCTCCGTTCGTGAAGAGTGTTTTTCCACAGGTGGAATTTGCTCCGGACATTCTTTACACATCTTTGAGTAACTACGGAGCGATGCTCCATCCTGCTCCCGTGATATTCAACGTGGGCAGAATAGAGAACAAAACGAAATTCACCCACTACGTGGAGGGAATAACTCCTTCCGTGGCCAGATTTATAGAGAGACTGGACAGTGAGCGAATAACGCTCGGTAAATGTTTTGACGTGCGACTCAAACCGATCACCGTTTGGTTGACGGATGTTTACGATTCGAAGGGAAACAACCTTTTTGAACTCTTGAGAAGTACCAAAGCTTACCACTTTATTCTTGGGCCTGATTCTCTGCAACATCGATATCTAATAGAAGATACCCTTACTGGATTGGTTCCCATGGTGCATTTGGCAAGAAAATGCGGAGCCAGGTTACCAGCCATCGAAACGTTGGTAAATCTGATAAATTACTTTGTTGACATCGACGTCATGGCCTATGGCAGAAATCTCGACGACATGGGAATAAGGCGTATGGAGATTTCGGACATCATTCATTACGTTGTGAACGGGGTGAAAGCATGAAGATCGTTGGAGCAGCCGTGGGAAATTGCGTGCACGTTGCCGGCATTCTATCGTTTATGGGAATTGCGAGAACTCTCGGCCATGAAACGATCTTTTTAGGACCCGCCACTCCCGTTGATAAACTCCTTGGTGCGGCAGTTGAAACGAAAGCTGATATGATAGCTGTGAGTTACAGACTCACCCCTTCAGTCGCACGAAAAATATTCGAAGAGATCGAGAAGAAAATATCTGAGTACGGGTTGGAAAAAAGAACATTTGTTTTTGGTGGAACAGCTCGAGTTGCCGAAGTTGCCCGTGAGTTCGATTTTTTTGACAAAATTTTTTCCACGGAAACCCAAAGGGAAATTGTCGATTTTCTAAAGGGTAAAGAAAAGGGAAACTCTCAAAAGCACCTACCTGCGCAAACTTTACTCGAAAGGATAAAAGAAAGTGCTCCCTATCCCATAGTAAGACATCATTTTGGACTTCCAACGCTTGAGGAAACTATCAACGGTATAGAAGAAATTGCCAATTCAAAAACGGTGGACGTTGTGTCTTTGGCACCAGACCAAAATGCCCAGCAGTACTTTTTTGAACCGGAAAAGATGAAAAAAGAGTTGTCAGGTGCCGGTGGAGTTCCACTGAGAACCGAAGAAGACTTCAGAAAAATTTACGAAGCTACGAGAAGGGGAAATTACCCCATCATGCGTTGCTATGCCGGAACCACTCACATAGTTGAAATGGCCAAACTTTTAAAAAGAACGATTCACAACGCGTGGGCTGCCATACCCCTCTGTTGGTACAACGAGCTTGATGGCAGAAGCGAGAGAAAATTTGTCGAAGCGGTCGCCGAAAATATGGAAGGTATAAAGTGGAACGCGAGCCACGACATTCCCGTCGAGGTTAACGAACCCCATCAATGGGGATTGAGAAACGCCCACGACGCCCTCTTTGTGACAATGGCTTACATATCCGCCTACGTGGCAAAAAACCTGGGAGTAAAAACTTATGTGGCGCAGTACATGATGAACACCCCACCAGGTTTGAGCCCAAAAATGGATCTCGCCAAGATGATGACGGCAAAAAAACTCATACACACGTTGGAAGATGAGAATTTCAAAGTCATCACGGAAGTTCGTGCAGGCCTCATGGCATTTCCAGCTGATATGGATAGGGCCAAAGGTCAGCTTGCGTTCTCAATTGCGGAGGCCATGGAGTTGGAACCACAAATCGTTCATGTGGTATCGTTCACAGAAGCGGATCACGCGGCGCGTGCCCACGAAGTTGTCCAGTCGTCCAAAATCGCCCATCAAGTTATAGAAGAAAGTGTGAAAGGATTACCTCGCGTGGAAAACAATCCTGAAATTGTGGAGAGGATGAAAATCCTCGAAGACGACGCCCTCGCGTTGATCGATGCGATTCGAAAACTTTCAAATGCTCAAGATCCACTTCTCGATCCCAACACCTATCACGCCGCCCTTAAAGTGGGATACCTCGATACGCCAAATTTTGTTGGTTCCACCGTGGGTCTTGGCAAAATTTCAACGGCCATCGTGGATGGAAAATGTGAAGTGGTGAATCCACGCACCGGTGAGATCGTGCGCGAGCATGAGAGAATAAAATCGATCGGGTGATCGTTTAAAGTGATCGTAAAAGCTTACGCTAAGATAAACTTGTACCTATCGGTTCAAAAAAAGCGACATGATGGTTATCACGATATATTGAGTTTGATGCACAATGTATCCCTGTACGATCTGATAGTGATGGAAGAATCTGAAAAAGAATCTTTTGAGTCTGACACTGCACTAACCTGGGATGAAAGCAACAGTATTTACAAGGCTTTGAGAATTTTCGAAAGAGAAACTGGCATCAAGCCGACCTTGAAAATCCGACTCCACAAAGCAATTCCATCCAAAGCCGGCTTGGGTGGAGCAAGCGCGGACGCTGCCGCGGTGTTGTGGTATTTGTGTGAGAAATATGATGTGAAGGAAATGCTGGAACTGAGCTCGAAAGTTGGAAGCGATGTTCCGTTTTTTGTAAAAGGTGGATGCGCGATCGTGACTGGAAAGGGAGAAAGGATAAAACTCCTTGAACCACTTGAGGCTTCCGTTGAGATCTTCACCCCAGATGAAAAGTTTTCAACGCCGTACATGTACGAGTTGGTAGACAAACTGCAATTTTTCAATTCGAAAGGTGATCCTTTGACTTTGTACAAAGCGTTAAAAGAGGGAAATGCGCCGTTGGCAAAGGAAAACATGTACAACTCATTTGAAGAAGTTGTAAAATCACTTTATCCTTCGGTGTACAAAAGGGCACATGAAAAACTGCAAAGACATTCTCTCGTCATGATGACGGGTTCAGGTTCGGCTTTCTTTGGAATGGAT
>WFSH01000087.1 GCA_015486145.1 Mesoaciditogaceae bacterium | reverse complement strand
GTCATTCTGAACTTGATTCAGAATCTCGATCCACCTTGTTAGTTGCTTGGAGATCCTGAATAGTTCCTACGGAACTTTCAGGATGACGGTGTGGTCAAAGACTCCAAAAAACGTCTGAATCAGTTTTGACAAGGCTTCAAAAAGATTACATTCACCGCTTGTAAAGCGGTACTAAAATGTCAAAGAATGTGTTATTCGAAAAATACTACCCACACTATCGTGAAGAGAGCCACAATTGGATTCTCTTTGAGATGCCTGCATAGATGACATCTTGACTGTGTTATAATTTACACATCAAAAATTCCGAAGGGAGGGAGCCTTTAACTCAATTTGGCGAATTCTTTGAAAAAGATCTTAACTGTATTTTTGCTCTCCATTTTTGTTCTTGGTATCTCAGTGATATCGTTTGCAGGAATGCTTCACATAATTGCTGGTAACATCACTTCTAAAATAGGTGGCAGTACGATGACAATCTCAAATGCGCGAATAATAATTGGAGATACAACGATCATAGCAGCTACTGTGGTAGTGGTGGGGCAAAAAATGATGAATGGAGGCGTTAAGTGGACGAGTGCTAACGCTGTGGGTAAGGTAACAGTTGTGTTGAAAGACGCGACGGCCACGGCGGAGGGAATGCATTACAACTTAACTACGGAAAGTGGTACTTTCACCAAAAACGTTTTTATGACAGTTGCGGCAAGTCAAGGGAGTATCACGATCCAAGCATCAAAAATGAATTTTAACACCAAAACAGACCTTTACAGCGGAGAAGGAAGCCCCGTTGTCATACAAAAGGGAGAAACTCACATAGAAGGTAAGTTTTTCACTTATAATGGTAAAAAGAAGGTATTCGTGGTTGAAAAAAATGTTTATCTTTTCAACGCAAAAAGCAATCAAAAAGCTTGGGCTGACTTATTGACCATGGATACCAAAAACAATTCCATCGTCCTAAAGCATGTAAAAATGGAAATCACACTGGGAACTCAAGGCAAAAAAGCAAAATGACGACTTTAAAAATCTGATATGTTCCACAGGTGAATAGACTTGAAGAGGAGGTGCGTTCTCCAATATTGGAGAAAGAAAAATGGGTGATTTGAACGTTTCAAAAAGAGCTCAGTCGGTTCCCGCTTCTCCGATAAGAAAACTCATTCCATATTCAGATGAAGCGGAAAACAGAGGAATACACGTTTATCATCTCAACATTGGACAGCCGGATTTGGCGACCCCAACTATTTATTTTGATCGTATTCGTTCTTTCAAAGGGGTGGACGCTTATACGAATTCCGCTGGTCTCATGGAATTGAGGGAAAAATTCTCCGAATATTACAAACGCTGGGGTATTCCCTTTGAAAAAGAAGACGTGATAATAACGGAAGGTGGAAGTGAGGCGGCACTGTTTGCCATTGCCGCCGTTGCAGATCCTGGAGATGAAATAATAGTGGTGGAACCGTTTTATGCCAATTACAGGGCATTTGCCACCTTTTTAAACGTGAAACTCGTTCCAGTTACCTCTCGTGCTGAAAATGGATACGCTATGCCTCCCATATCCGATTTTGAAAAAGTCTTAACCTCCAAAACGAGAGCAATACTTTTCCCAAATCCTGGAAACCCCACTGGAACTGTTTACACTTCTGAAACGCTAAATGAAATTGTGGACTTTGCCTTCAATCACAATCTGTACATCATTTCGGACGAGGTTTACAGAGAAATAACATTTGACGGTCTTAAGGCACACTCCATAATGGATTTTGGAAAACAAGAAAATCTCATCGTCATTGATAGTTTGTCAAAACGCTTCAACGTGTGCGGCGCAAGAATAGGAGCACTTGCCACTAAAAACAGGAGTGTTTTAAAAAGTGTGCTGAAAATGGCCATGATGCGACTTTCTCCCAATCGTTTATCTCAGTATGGGGCTTTAGGTCTTTTCGAATTGAACGATTCGTACTACAGGACAATGGTAAATGAATATCAAAAGCGACGTGATGTTGTTTACGATGAGCTCTCAAAAGTTCCTGGAATAGTGTTGTCCAAACCGCAAGGTGCTTTTTACTTCGCGGCAAGAATCCCCGTTGACGATTCAGAAAAATTCGTAAAATGGATGCTAACCGATTTCTCGGTAGATGGCAAAACCACTATGGTAGCTCCTTTGTCTGGGTTTTACGTAACACCTAAACTTGGAAAAGATGAGATAAGGATTGCGTACGTTTTGAAAGAAAAAGAACTCAGAGAAGCTTGCCAAATACTTAAAATGGGAATAGGAGCGTACAAATCAGAAAGGAAAAAGGCAAAAGTTTAAATAACCCAAACGAAAGAAGTGTGTTATTTCAAACATCTCGTGCTGCTGCGGGTACACTGTTAAGTCGTGTGTCCGGACTTGTGCGAGATGTTTTGATCGCGTATACTTTTGGTGCAAGCTATCAGTACGACGCTTATGTGGTCGCGATTTCCATTCCGTTTATTTTAAGATCTGTATTTGCTGAGGGAGGCCTTTCTTCGGCGTTCATTCCCATATATGCTCGTATTGAGAACAAAAATGCGTTTGCGACGAAAGTGATGAGTTTTTTGTTTCTAAGTGCCACAACGACTTCGATCTTGCTGATCGTATTTGCACCGCAAATCGTTTATATTTTTGCCACTGGTCTTGTGAGAGAACCTGTGACATTTCGGTATGCCGTTCTACTTGAGAGAATCGTTGCTTTCTTCGTGCTTTTCATAAGCCTATGGTCGTGGGGAGCTGGCATACTCAATTCTCACGGTGCGTTCCTCGTTCCAGCACTTTCGCCAATGTTTAACAACTTTGGAATCATAGCGGGAATATTGTTTTCTCCTTTGTTTCATCCCCACATTCTCTCCGTGGCAATTGGATTTGTCGTCGGAGGAGCCGCACAATTCATCTTCGAAATTCCACATCTGAAAAAAGTCGGATTTAAGATAACTCCTTCATCAGATCGGGAACCGAGAAATGAATTCCTAAGATCATTCTTTTTCACCACTTTATCAGTCGCATTGTGGAACGTTAACTTTTTCGTCGACATAAATGTGGCTTCAAGATTGGCAATTGGAACTATTTCCGTACTTCAGTACGCTTCCAGAATTTATCAAATTCCAATGGGAATACTCGTTGTATCGTTGGCCACGGTTTATCTCCCCAAAATGTCAAAGAAGAAAAATTTTCTCTCACTAAGAGCATCTATACACGATTCACTCTCGAAAGTTTTATTCATGGCAATTCCTTCAACGGCATTTGTGGCACTTTTTTCTAAACCAATAATTGGCACATTGTTTGAACATGGTGCTTTCGGAGCACATGCGTTGGGTATAACTTCCAGCGTTTTGTTTTTCTACATATTAGGACTCCCATTTCAATCGGCTATCGTTGTTATGAGTAGAGCATTGTACGCTTTTAAAGAAGCAAAAAGAGCTTCAATTGTGGCAATTATCGGAGTGCTGGTTAACGTTATAGGAGATATTTTGCTTGGTTTCAAGTTTGGAGCTATTGGCCTTGCGATTGCGACAACTTTGTCGAGCATAGCGAGTTTTTTCTTCATCTACGGACTCGAACTTCATCTCTA
This sequence comes from Mesoaciditogaceae bacterium, assembly GCA_015486145.1. GTDB lineage: Bacteria > Thermotogota > Thermotogae > Mesoaciditogales > Mesoaciditogaceae > WFSH01. The sequence goes on along the minus strand of WFSH01000087.1, from coordinate 141 downwards.
TGGTGTTAGGATTTCCGCCGTTGGGATCGAACTGTTGAAGGTTCTTATAGCAACTGCGTTCGCATCTACCATTTCCATCGCTGCATTGTTTTTGAAAAATCAAATTCTAACGTTGTTCGTTGGTCTTACGCTGTTCACCTT
>WFSH01000086.1 GCA_015486145.1 Mesoaciditogaceae bacterium | reverse complement strand
TATCATGTTTTGATTCATGCTTTCACCCACTTTATTTTGTATCGAAGTAACGCTTCACCGGTTATAAGTGAGAAAAGTATCAGGCCTTGAAACACGTTAACGAGTGAAAAAGGTATTTGCAAAAAAAGTTGAACCTGTTGTGTGCCAACGAGCAGCCCTCCAAAGAGAAAAGCCACCACGACCGTTACAAATGGATCTAACCTCGCGAGCCAAGCTATTATTATGGCGGTGTATCCATATCCAGGCGAGAAGTTTGGCTGTAGCCTAAACAGCACGCCGCTCATTTGCATCATCCCACCAAGTCCTGAAAGCGCACCACTTACGGCCATGGAGAGAATGATCAACCTTTTGACGTTTATCCCTGCATATCTGGCCGCCATTGGATTATCGCCAGCCACATCCATTTCGAATCCAAATCTCGTCCACTTTAAAAGGTAATAAACTAAAAATGAGGCGGCGATTGCCAAAAATATTCCGAGGTTTATACCATTTGAAGTGTACTGAGGTAAAATGGCCGATTTTGGAAATGTGGCGGTAATGGGGAAATTGTAACTTCCGGCACCTTTCCATGGGCCATAAACGAGATAGTTAACCCAATAGATGGCAACATAGTTGAGCATGAGGGTGCTGAGTATTTCATTTACCCCGAGTTTTGCTTTCATAAAACCAGACAATGCTCCCCAGCCAGCTCCAAAACCCGCTCCCATTAACGCAAGCAAAGGCAACATTATCCACGGGTTGGAGATGTGATTAAACAGGAACAACGCTCCCCAGGTGGCGGCGAATGCTCCCATGTAAAATTGCCCTTCAGCTCCTATATTCCACAACTTCATCTTAAAGGCTATCACCAAACCTAAAGATGTAAAAAGTAATGGCATCATGGAAATCAAAGTTTGAGTTAAGCCCGTAATGGTTTCGAATGGCCAAGACGTAAGCTGAACGTAAGCATTTATTGGGTTTTTTCCAAGCGAAAGAATGATAAAACCAAGTATTACCAAAGAGATCAAAACGGAAAATACCGACATGAAAAAGACAGAAGATGCGGAAGCTTTTTCACGTCTTTTTTCAACTTTTATTCTCACTCTTATCTCTCCTTACTCCAGCCATCATGAGGCCAATTTCTTCAAGATGAGACTCATCTGGTTTACTGTACCCAACTATTTCTCCTTCGTAAAGCACTGCAACTCTGTCTGACAGCGTGAAAATCTCTTCGAGATCGCCGGCAATTAATAAAATGGCAGCACCGTTACTCCGTGCCCTTAACAAGGTTTTGTAAACAAATTCCATCGCACCTACGTCCAAACCTCGAGTTGGGTGAACGGCGATTATGAGTTTTGGATTTAATGAAAGCTCACGTGCCAGAACAACTTTTTGCATGTTACCACCAGAAAGGTATTTTGCTTCTAAATTCACAGAAGAAGTGGAAATAAGGTATTCATTCACGAGTTGCCTTGACGGATTTTTCAAACGAGCCAGATTAAAAAGATAGGGATTTAAATAGAATTCAGGAACTCTAAACGGTCTTTTCAAAAAAAGGTTGTAGTAAAGTGGTAATCCCCCACAGAGAGCGACTCCTTTTCTGTCTTGTGGAATGTAAGCAACACCTTTTTTTATTCTGCTCACAACGTTGAGTGGCTTTACCATCTCGCCTTCTATTTTTACCTTACCTGTGTACCTTCTAAGTCCATAAATGGATTCGGCGAGTTCTCTCTGACCGTTACCCGCGACCCCAGCTATTCCAAGAATTTCCCCAGCTTTGACTTCCAGATTTACATTGCGAACAGCGTAAAGGCCTTTATCACCTTTCGCCCAGAGATTCTTAACCTCAAGTTCCACTTCCTTAGGTTTGGGTGGATCTTTGGAAACTTTTAAAACTACTTCACGACCAACCATCTTCTTTGCAAGAATTCTTTCGTTTGCTTCACTTTTTGGGATAGTATCTACAACTTTTCCATGTCTCATTACCGTTATTCTGTCTGAAATTTCCAAAACCTCATTGAGCTTGTGACTGATGAATATAACCGATGCGCCAAATTTGACCATCTCCCTGATGGTTTTGAAAAGATTTTTTGCCTCTTGAGGAGTGAGGATGGCCGTTGGCTCATCCAATATCATTATGTGAGCGTTTATGTACAAAAGCTTCAATATTTCGACACGCTGTTGTTCACCTGCAGAAAGTTGCCATATGCGACTATCCGGATCTATGCTCAATCCGAATTTTTCCGCAAGAGTTTTTACCTTCTTTCCAACCAATTCCACTTTAGGTAGTATTTGAGCTTCTCTCAGTCCAAGCGCTATATTTTCAGCAACGCTGAAAGATGGAACCAAGCTAAAGTGTTGTTGAATCATGCCAATTCCGTATTCCATAGCACGGTGAGGAGAGGTGATTTCTGCTTTTTTACCGTTGACATATATCGTTCCTTCGTCCATTTTGTAAATGCCATAAGTGATGTTCATCAAAGTCGTCTTCCCAGCACCGTTTTCTCCCAAAAGCGCATGAACCTCACCCCTTTTCAGGGTGAGGTTCACATGATCATTGGCTAAAACTCCTGGGAAGCGTTTAACTATATTCGATAGTTCAAGAACGTTTTCACTCATACCATAACCTCTTGTTATTTTTTAGGTATTTTCCCAACGACTCCTTTTACGAACC
>WFSH01000085.1 GCA_015486145.1 Mesoaciditogaceae bacterium | reverse complement strand
TTCACGGTGGCTTTAAACAAGTGCCCACCTACCAATTTCTTCTCGGGATTTGCAAGAGCTACGTGTATGTGCGCAAAAGGTTTTCCCTCCTTTCTTTCAATATTTCCCGTCATCGCCACAAGTTCATGAGGAGTGTCAATTTGTATCTTTTCGTATTCCTTTCCGTTGAACCATCCAATCTCGAAATCCCGCAACATTCCCATTCCCGACATGATCACGCCGGTTTCTATCGAATACTTTTCAATAACAGAGTAAAGCGATTCGTAAAAGTCATCTCCTCCGTCAAATCTTGCAAATACGACATTTCCATCTCTCATGTCAAAAATCATAAAAAATCGCCTCCTTCATCACATTAAAGTCTCTTTGAAGATCTCTTTCAATTCATCAAAATTCTTGTTTCTCACCTTTATCATTTCTTCCAGCGCTTCCATGGCAGAAAGTCCTTTGTGAACGGTTTCGTACACCGCGTACATCACAGCTGCGGGATCGTCATCTCCAGGAAAAAGAATGTTCCTTCCAACTAAAGCACCTCGTACATTCGGTCCACTTTCCAAAGCTTTGGAAATGTTTTCTATGATGAATGTCGGATCGCCGTTAGATTCACCACCAAGTATCAAAATGGGAAGGGTGGTAGCTCTTGCAACTCTTTCAAAATTTGGAACGTACGGAATTTTTATCCATGTTTTTGCACTTGACCCACCAATTCCCGAAACGATACCAACGATCTTTATCAGTTCGTCAGCATCCAGGATCGTCTCATAAGGGGAGGTTTCATCTTTTTTTGCAACGGGAAGTGGCTCGAGAAAAATTGGAAGTCCCTGTTCGTTGCATTCTCTAACAGCTTCAGCGCAAGCTTGTAAAGTCCTCACCGACCATCTTGAATAACGCCCTGTTTCGAGCCTGAACAACAATTTTCCGGCATCGAGATTGTTTCTAACCAGATCTCTTGGCCAATACGAGGTCAGCATATCGTCCATTTCATATTCAATTCCAGAAAGTCCAGATCTGTTCATGCTTCCAATGAGCACTTTGTTATCCAAAAAACCTTCTCGCCCAGTTTTTTTATAGAGAAAATCTATCATGGCTAACTCATCTATTATATCTGGAGTGGCCATAACGCCGTCAATAAAACCAAAGGTTAAAGTCCTCACAATTCTGCCGAGATATTCAAGCCTATCTCCCATTGCAGTTGGAGAATTTCCGACACTCGTAACGCGTCTTGCCGGATGATCGGCTGCCAAGATAACAAGATAACCATCATCGGTCAGACTCTTTCGTTTTTTCCTTGACTTTAGAGTTTCTTCTATTATTTCAGGACTTTTAATTCTTAAATCAGTCAACTTGAAGAATGCCCATTCCGGAAAGTACTCTCGTGTAACAAATTTATATTTTCCCACACCGTATATGACGTCTTGCCAGGTGCGTACATCATCATAAAAAGATTTCGCATGTTGAAGAATTGGCACACTTCCCTCACGACCCCGTGGCATGATCTCGAATCCAATTGGACCATCGTAATGCATTTCATGAAGTGCTTTGATAAAATCCGCCACTTCCCTGAGTTTGATCGCGCCATTTGGATACGCGAAAGAAATGTGTGAATCACCATAATTGGGATCGTTTGGATCGAGGACACAGTTTCCTATATGCACGTGGGAAAGATAAGGCATGAGATATTGGAGTACAACAGGAGCTTCAGGTTCTTCTACTCTTTCTTCTCTCACCAAATTTTCGTAACGCTGAGTAGTCGCGGAACCCGATGTGGTTGCCGAACCAGATGCGTTCACTATAGGAATCTCAACGTCAATGCTTTCACGCTTAGTACTGATATTTCTTATAAGAAACATGTGTGTAAGATCGTAAAGAAGACCAAATTCATCATGATGATATTCATCTCGCAACCTTCTGGCAACTTCAATCGCCTCAAATGTGGGACCGATGAGCTGATTATGAAAACGTCCTCTTGGATCATCTATCCTGTCAAACATCTCAAGGATGATCTTTAACGGTTTTCTCTTCAGAGTTTTTGCCCGTGTATTTGAATATTCACAGAGCTCATGAATCGATCTGATCAGCGATAATTTTGCGCTTTCACGCAGGGTTTCTCCAGGATCACGACCACTCATTATGGTAAAACCCTCTGCGTTAAACTCGTACGCCTGATCGATCATTTCTTTAAGTCGATTGAGAGCATTCGTTCTGTCAAGTTCGTTGATGGAAGAAATATCCGTGGGAGCGTAGCCTTCTTCGTTCAATATTTGGACGGGTTGAGCCGAAAAGAAAATGTGCAGTTTCGTTTTTGACAGATATTCAATCGCTTTTTTTCTTAAAGAAGGATCCTTTATTCGAGTTAATTCTATTCCACCAAAATATGGATCCTCAGCTAAAACTCTGAGAGATTCCATAAGATAACGTTCACCAGGTTCGCCTCTGAGCATCGAGTTCGTGTTCTGCCTGCCTGGAAATGCCATCGGATGCACAACTGTTACCACATTTTTTTCGAGGATCAATTCTTATCTCCTCCTTCTTTGGATGCTTTCACAACATCCATTCCTAAGCTCTTCAATGTTTTTTCCGTTTCGGTCGATATATTCCAATCAGTTATCACATGATCGATCTTGTCAAAATCTGTGTATATTGCAAACGATGGATGAGCAAATTTTGAAGAATCCACAACAATAAAAATTTCACTTGCTTGTGAAACCATCATATTTTTGATTTTCGCCTCGTTTATATCCGGAGTCATGAATCCCTCGGTGGAGAAGCCTGTTGCACCTATGAATGCTTTATCAACGTATATTTTTTTCAAATTCTCCTCGCAAAATGCCCCAATTAGCGAAAAACTATTTTCACGCACTGAACCACCTAAAACAACCAGGTCCACAGAAGTTCCAACAAGTTCAGTTGCTATAAAAAGATTGTTGGTTACAACTGTCAACGGAAACAGATGCATCCGCTTTATCTCTCGAGCCATTGCGAGTGTGGTAGTTCCACTATCGAGTATTATGCTGTCTCCAGATTTTACAAATTCAAGTGCTTTTCGTGCGATGGCGAGTTTTTCTTCCACGTGTTGCTTAGACTTTTGAATGAAATTCCACTCTACTTTTGTATGAGAAGGTAAAACCGCTCCTCCATGAGTACGCACGATCAATCCAAGGTTTTCTAATTCTTTCAGATCTTTTCTTATAGTTACTCCACTGACACCCAAATGGTCTGACAATTCTCTAACCGTTACTTCTCCGCGCTCTTTTATAAGTTCTATCACCATCTCTTTACGCGTTTCGTCCAACATAAAGTTCCTCCAATTTAAAAATCCCTTTTCAAAAACTCTTCAAATTCCCCACCAAATAAAATTTTCACATCTCTACTTATTTCTTTCTCATCCAGTTCCCAACCGCTATCTATGATTTGAGAATATTTCTCCACCAGCACTTTTTTTATTATTTCTTTCGAATGCTTCCATTTGTATATCAACTGATCCAAAACCCTGGCATCAGAATGTTGAGGAGTAAAGCTCAAACCAAGCATTTCCATTCTCTCGCGTGTCATTTCTTCGATTATTGAGGGATTGTTCAAAAACCACCAGCATCCAAATACATGAAGATTCCTAAATTTACGAGCTGTAACTACCAACTCATGTTGGTTTTCTCTTGACAACATCGTCACTATGAACTTGTTGTGAGGATAATTTCTTGCCAGATATTCGAGTGATTCAATGTTTGCTTTTCCCACCGAATCTCCCGCTAACTGCAATTCTGGATTGGTAAGCTTTTTGGCCCCTATCATCATGGCGAAAGGAACATCTCTTTCTTTTGAAACCTCTACGATGGCATTTTCAACGATCAGCGAAGTTTCTGTATCAGATGGAATTGCAAGGGTTGGAGGTAAAGAAGCCGCCATATACACCGGATCCATGTTATCGATCCAGTCATTTAAAAATCTTTTTATCTCCTTAAGAGTTTTCTCCGTGAGTTTTTCGGAAACGTCGTATCCCCATTCTTTAAGCTTTAAATAAGCACTCGGCCATTTGACAAGCAATGGATCTATTCTTAAGGCACTCTTAAACCTTGAATCAGCCTTGTGCCCTTTCTTCCAAACTTTTCTTTCTTCATCAACAAACGGATCGTTCGTCATCACAACGTATTTTATATGTGCTTTATCGAAAACCATATCAATATAATCTCCAATTTTCAATCCTTTAAAAAACTCCCTGTAAGAGTCAAGATTCTTTGTTGAAAGCTCAAGGCCAAGCTCTTTTAAAACCGTTAAAACGCCTCTGTTTGACTCGCTTATTGGACTTCTCTCAAGAAATAGCGTTTTCCATATAAAATCGGCTTGCTCTTTTTTCGTCATATTCCAAAATTTCTCATACGGCATATCTGTGTACCTCATCACTTCGGCCACAAGATAGTGGTATGTTAACAACTCATCTATTCCCCAAAGAAGAAGCCCTCCAAAGCTTTCATCAAATAAGTGCGTGTGCACATCAACAATTGGCGTCTCATCCATGATCTTCCCAACAACTTCATTCAGTTCATGTTTTTCAGTCTTTATTTTTATCTCCTCCCCTCTGAATCAAAACCAAAAACAACTATATGAAACCATATGAAAGCGAACAAGTCAAATCTGCTCTCAGGACATTTAGGGGCATTTACAACGAATTGGAAAGGTTATTTGGAATTTCCTTAGTTTTTCTCAAAAATGCTCGAAATATCTTTGAATTTCTTTTTCGGGCATTCTACAAAAATTTACTCAGAACTTTTTCAACACTCTTAAAAGTCTTTTTTTCTCATTCTCATTTTCCAAAGCGTAATAGGCAAGTACTGCGGGCATTTTCCTAAGGTGAAAGATTTGTATGAACCTTTCTAAGGGTCTACGTTGAGTGTGATCACTCTGGGTTGATTTCACAGATCTTAAATTAATTCCCCATTTTATATCGTATCGGATATAATTTCTGACAAATTTGTCAATGGCTTCTCGATCGTTTTCAACTATGAATGGACGATTGGCGTACATTTTTACGTATCGTTCAATAAATATATCTCTTGATATGTTGGACATCCTTTTAATAAATTTTTGGGCGAGGTCTTTTCTTGCTTGAAAAAATGGATACATTTCGTTGACCATATTATGGACAAATTCCATCCTCTCGTAACTTTTGGACGTGAAATCTTTAAACTTTTCGAGATTTTCGAGCAAGGTGAACATTTTTTCAAGTTTTCCACTTTGACTCAAGTATGGAAGGCTCTTTCTCCTGTTAAGATAAGCCATGTAAGTGGTGATAAGATCGATCTGTCTTTGATCATTTTTAATTTTTTTCAGCTTTTCAACGGATTCCAAAAAATCTTCCTCTGTCTTGACCTTCACATATTCATTCCAAATTGGGAAAGGACAATTGTCAGGAGATGGATTTAGCTTCAACGCCCTCACAAACTTTCTAAGCGTATCTCCTCTAACTTTTTTAACACGACCATTGAGAATTGAAAGAATATTCGCTTTTCCCACACCAGAGATTGTATGCATGCGAGTTGCCGAACGCATGTGAATTTTTAAATATTCTCTTAAAGATTTTGAGTTTTCATATTCAGATGTTTCAAACTTTGGAGTAATTCGTTCGCAAAAGTTGATTCTATCATAGTAACGCTCCTGAGTTTCTCGACCTGTACCATGTGGAAGATGTTCGACGCTCAAAATCATTACATTCGCACTTTTATACAACCGAGAATGATTAATAATTTGTTGACACTCAAATAACGTATCAAATGTGTAGAAAACACTTGCCACATCTTCTTTATACCATCCTGCACAATAAACCGCTTTTTTTGCAATTTCGTAAGCCCAACGTGGATGTTGACTTCTCATGTACCAAGCCATATCATTGAGGGCATCTGTTATACCAAGAGGATGTGGAATGTGTGATGCTATTCTGAAAGATTTTAGAAAGAGTGAAAAACCTTCTGAAACTTTCCCAATTTCGACTTTTTCTCTTGCTTTTCCTAAAAGTAAGAATATCTGTGTCCTACGATCATCGACATATTTTTCACTCCACGTTCTGGTTTTTCTTAACTTCTTTACCCCTTCTTCAATTTTTCTGATTGGACGGTAATTTAGAAGAATTGGCATAACGTATTTTCTAGCTGCAAACGGTATTTTTGATTCATTTTTCATGAGATTGACATAGATCAAATCTCCCCGTGAGTCTTTCATTCCCATCAGAGTATGGAGTTTTCTTGAAAGTAAAAGATAATAAAGAGTCTTATCTTTTTGACACAAGCTCAAACCTTCGTTTATCTCCCTTAAAGCGAGAGGAAATTCATCTTTCCAGCTCAATTTTAAAGCTGTAAAATATTTTTTCCACGCATACTTTAAATTCCCATTATCCAAAGCCATGTTCAGCAAAGGCTCTGCAAATGATCCAAAAATATCAACTAAAATAGCCATCTGAGGCACTTTTCTATTCGTTTACATCACCACTTCAAATTATTTGGATCTCTTCGAGATAGTGTGGATAGTATTTTTCGGATAGCGACATTCTTTGACATTTTAGTACCGCTTTACAAGCGGTCAATGTAATTTTTTCGAAGTCCCGTCAGAACTGGATTCGCTCTTTTATTTGGAGTCTTTGACCTTAACGTCATCCTGAAAGTTCCGAAGGAACTATTCAGGATTTCCGAGCAACTAACAAGGTGGATCGAGATTCTGAATCAAGTTCAGAATGACAAAAAAACAGAGCACGCTGCATACTAACATCCTGTTAGATTCGCTTTCTCGGCACGTCCTGTGCCTTCCAATCTCATTTTTTAAATCTCCAGATGGAGAGCTCATATGTCCTGACAGTACTTCGAGTGTGCTCGTTCTTTTACTTGATGACAAGGTATTTTTGAATGACTTTGTTCAAACTTACAAGAACAGAATAGAGAATTATCATGTTTTACCACAAAAAAATGAAGAGAACCAATTATTTTGGTAATGTTATGAAGGAATTGCACTTAATAATTTACAAACTTTCCTTCTAAAAGTCCACATTTACGGTATTTTGCGGCCACAGAAAAAACTTGACAATCAAGTAGAACGAATTATACTTAGATCGGAAG